>JAHJUC010000512.1 GCA_018829385.1 Alphaproteobacteria bacterium | reverse complement strand
GATCGTCAGCCACAACGGCGTCGCCTATCTGTGCGGGCAGGTCGGCGATGGCGAAACCGTCGCCGAGCAGACACGCGACTGCCTGTCGCGGATCGAACGCCTGCTGGCCATGGCCGGATCTTCCCCGGACCGTATCCTGCAGGCGATCATCTGGCTGTCCGACATGCGGGATTTCGACGAGATGAACGCGGTATGGGACGCGTGGGTCCCGAATGGCCACGCGCCCGCCCGCGCTTGCGGGCAAGCGCGACTGGCACGCGATACGCTCAAGGTCGAGATCATCGTGACGGCCGCATGTTCTGAAGGCTCAGGCTAGATCCACACTCCGGAGAGTGACGGCGGGATTTCGAAGCCGCAGGGTTCGCAAGGCCAAGGGCCGTCCGAACTCATGCGAGGCCCCGACTGGAGCGAAGCCTGAAGGGCGTCAGCGTGAAGTCAGATGATGGCGGAGCGCAGCGGCGCGATTTCGAACCCGCAGGGTTCGCAAGGCCAAGGGCCGTCCGAGCTCATGCGAGGCCCCGACTGGAGCGAAGCCCGAAGGGCGTCAGCGTGAAGTCAGATGATGGCGGAGAGAGAGTCCGCAATTTCTCAGGTTCATCGTGTCTCTAATGATTTCAATCAGTCTGACATAATTGTGTAATAACAACATATTACACGGTTTCATCTTCTCAAGGCGTCTCATATGGCCTCATCCCATCTTGCGCCAAATGTGGGGCTGGATGTGGGGCTGGGAAGTGATATGATCCGCTGACTATTTCAAGGTCGACGCTTTGATTGGATCCCGCAATGCTCACCGATGCAGCAGCACGCAAACTTGAACCCAGCTCAAAACCTCGAAGCGATGGAACAGTGCAGGGGCTGCAGTTAATCCCATCAAGAACGAAGGGGCAGGGAAAATGGAACCTGCGTTTCGTATCGCCGGTTACGGGCAAGCGTCGTGACATGGGATTGGGCAGTTACCCCGAAGTGAGCATTGCAGCAGCAAGAAGGGCGGCCTGGGAAGCCCGAGATGTCATCGCGGCCGGTGGAGATCCACTCGAGGCGAAGCGAGCCGCGGAGTTGGAACGCCGAATGCAAACCTCAATGCCAAGTTTCGAGCAGGCGGGGCGGCAGGTCTTCGAAGAGCTCAAGCCCGGTTTCAAGAACGTGAAACACATTCAGCAGTGGATCGGAACGCTCGAGACCTATGTTTTTCCGAAGCTGGGGCGGCGACCAATCAGTGAGCTTCGGGCTTCTGACTTTGCCGATGTGCTACGGCCGATCTGGCTTAGCAAACCAGAAACGGCATCAAGAGTGCGGCAGCGCTGTGACACTATCATGAATTGGTGTGCCGCCCATGATTACATCATCGCCAGCCCGGTTCAGAATGTCGACCGTCTGCTACCCAAGCAGAAAGGCAAGCGCGAGCGCGTCCAACATCACCCGGCCGTACCCTGGAGGGAGATCCCGGCTTTTGCTGAACGGGTGTTGCGGGCCGGCAAACCCACCATGGGCAAACTGGCTTTGGAATTCCTCATCCTGACTGCTACCCGTTCCGGTGAGGTCAGGCATATGGAGTGGTCGGAGATCGATTGGGAGGCTGCAATCTGGACCATTCCGAAGGAGCGTATGAAAGCCGGTGTGGCCCACCGTGTTCCCCTGTCGCTACGGGCGATGGATATCCTTGTCAGGAGGCGGCCAGAACAGGATTTTTCGCCCTTCGTGTTTCCATCCCGAAACGGGCAAGCGCTTTCGGACATGGCGCTTACCAAGGCGTTGCGCGACGCCAACGTGGAAAGCGACACGCCCGGACGCGTCGCCACCGCACATGGCTTCCGTTCATCCTTCCGCGACTGGGCCTCAGAGAATGGATATCAACGAGATGTTGCGGAACGAGCCCTTGCCCACACCATCGCCAGCGCCACCGAAGCGGCCTATCATCGGACGGATCTGCTGGAGCAGCGGCGCGAGATGATGGAGCGGTGGGTGATCGCTTCGAGGCTCGAATAGTCGAAGGGATTCGGGAGCTAAATGAATGACTGACGCTATCTTCCTGCATTTAACAAGTCAGCCTAGTGATGGACGTTTCAAAGATGATTCAATAATCACACTTCAGCGGTTACGACCAATCGATCGGGCACAAGGACTTTCGAGGCAGGTTTGATCGACGCGGGCAGAGTGTGTGTCTGCCGGCAGCAGCTTTGGCGACAAATAGGGATGGAACTTCGCAAATAGCAAACTCGGCTCCTGCTCAAAGAGATTGACCTGTTAATCTGACCGTCTATCTGCATGGATGCCATGTGAATTCTCATTGGCAGGATGCTTGGGCGTTGGGCTGTTCAACTGCGTTCGAGCGCCGTGGAATGTCGACCCTTGCGCCTGCGGTGCGGTGTAGAGATGCAGAATGTCAAAATTTCATCCCTGCACCAAACCCATCATCTAGCACCTTCGCTCAACCTACTATGGCAGTGACGCTATCCGCCAATTCGGCTACGATTCTATCGATGTCCTGTGATGTCGCGATATAGGGTGGAGCGATCAGGATGTGATCTCCGTTTTGACCGTCAAGTGTGCCGCCCATCGCGTAGACCAACAGTCCGCGAGCCATGGCGGCATTGCGTATTTCGGCATGAATCCGGCGCGACGGTTCAAGGCAGGCCTTGGTCCGTCGATCGGCAACCAGTTCGATTGCATGAAACAGACCGCGGCCTCGGATGTCGCCAACATTCGGGTGTAATCCCAGCGCCGCCTCCAGCCCCTCACGCAATCGTTTGCCCTGCAGCCGGACATTGGCCAGAAGATCGCGGTTCATGATCGCGCGCTGGACCGCGAGAGCTGCCGCACAGGCCACGGGATGGCCCACGAAAGTGTGGCCGTGCATGAACGCGCCGGACCCTTGTGCAAAGGCATCAAACAGTTGCTGCGAGCACAGAACGGCGCCGAGCGGCACATAGCCCGCCCCCAGGCCCTTGGCTACAACCAGGATGTCCGGCCGCACTTGCTCCTGTTCACACGCATGCAATGTGCCGGTACGACCCATGCCGCACATGACCTCGTCAAGGATAAGCAACACGCCGTAGCGGTCGCAGATTTCGCGAATGCGAGCGAAATAGCCAGGCGCAGGCGGAACGCAGCCGAGCGTGGCGCCGACAACGGTTTCCGCCACGAAACACGATACCCGCTCGGGCCCGACGCGCAGGATTTCCGCCTCCAGCAGATCAGCGGCGCGCCGACCGTAATCTTCGGGGGTCTCGTCGACGCCACTGAGCCGGTAGTCCCAGCAAGGCGCGATATGCGAGGTCGAGGGCAACATTACGCCCTGGTAGGTCGCTCTGCGCCAGGCGTTTCCACCCGCCGACAGGGCCCCGAGCGTATTGCCGTGATAGCTTTGCTCCCGCGCAATGATGTGCTGGCGCTCCGGCTGGCCGCATTCCCTGTGATATTGATGCGCCATTTTCAACGCAGTCTCGATTGCTTCGGATCCGTCGCAAAGGAAGTAGACGCGCGTCAGTCCGTCCGGGGCGCGGGAGATGAGAAGATCTGCAAGGTCCTCCGCGGCGTCTGTGGTGAAGAAACTGGTGTGGGCATAGGCCAGCCGAGCGGCTTGGTCGCTGATAGCCTCGACGACCTCGGGATCGCCATGCCCCAGGCACGATACGGCTGCACCGCCGCAAGCATCCAGATAGCGACGACCCGTCTGGTCGAAGATCCACACGCCCTCGCCGTGGCTTGCGCGCGGCGGTATGTGCCGTGCCGACCGGTGGAAGATATGACTGTGCCTGGCGGGATCGAGGGTCTCGGTCATGGCGTGGCTCCGAAGCGGGGTCAAAGGGCGGCTGGGCGCGCGATTGTGTTGAAACGGTCGGGATGAAAGGAGGTCAGATCAATCCGGGTCTGCCCGCGGAGGATGAGCTCGGAAAGCGTTTCGCCGACGCCTGGCCCCGTGGCGAAGCCATGGCCGGAAAACCCGTAGGCGTGGATGAAGCCGTCATGGCCTGCGGATGTGCCGATCACCGGCAGCCCGTCCGGCGTGTTCGCTTCGAGCCCGGTCCATGACCGCAGCAAGGCGGTATGAGTAAGCGCGGGGATCAGGTTGCGCATCAAGGCGGGGGTTCTGGCAAACGTTGTTTCGTCAGGGTGACTGCGGATCCCGCCCGGATCGATGTGTCCCTGTCCACCTCCGAAAATGACGTTGCCACGCACGCTCTGCCGCAGGTAGATGTCGCCGCTCACCAATCCGAGAACCGGACCAATGAACCTGGCTGTCGGTTCGGTCACGAACATCTGTGGCGCCCTGGTCACGGTCGGCGCGGCTGCACCAAACGGCAGGCCGAGCGACGCAGCCCAGGCGCCGGCGGCGTTGACCACGACATCTGCCTCCAGCGCATTGAAATTCGCTCCGGAAACACGGAACCCGCCGCCCTGCAATCTATCAATTGCGGTGACGGCAGACCCCTCCAGCACACTTGCGCCCAGCGCGCGGGCAGCGCGTGCAAAGGTTGGGGCGACGAGGCGGGGGTTGGCAAACCCGTCGCCCTTGCACAATGATGCGCCGACGATATCGCTTGCCAGCCAGGGAAAGCGGCGCATCAGTTGCGTGCGGTCAAGAAGCTCGACATCCAGATCATGGGCGCGACCGATGTCGAACCAGCGGGTCAGTGTGTCCATTTCGGCGGACGAACGGGCGATCTTGAGGTGGCCGGGAGCTTCGAAATCGCAGTCATGGCCAATCAGTTCTGCCAGGCGATTCCAGATCGTCCGGGATCGCATCGCCAGCGGCAATTCCGACGGATCGCGACCATGGCACCGCACGCCGCCGAAGTTCACGCCGCTCGCCTGCCCGCCGACTGTGCCACGTTCGACAATGGTGACGTCGCAGCCTGACCGGGCGAGGAAAAAGGCCGTGGCTGTCCCCACGATACCGGCGCCGATAATGCAGACGCGTGGGAGACGGGCGTGGCCATGCATGGCAAAACTGTTCACTCTACCGCACCCTTCTCGACGATCAGTTGAGAACCGGGAATCGGCTTGATGGGCGCCTGGGCGCGCAGATGCCCGACGTCGCCCGGGGTTCGGCCCAGCTGGGCTGTCAGGAGCCCGGCGGCGATCTGGCCACAAAGTCTGCCCTGACATCGCCCCATGCCGCAGCGGGACATGGCTTTGAGGCGATTGACATCGGCGGGTTGCCAATCGGTGATCGCCCGGCGAAGGGCGCTGGCGGAGATGCCCTCGCAACGGCAGACAATCGTCTCGTCAGGAAGCGACGCAATCCGGTGTTGCGGGAAGGGGAATGCCTGCTCCAGCCCGCGGCGAAACCGGTCCTGCCGCGAGAGCTTGCGCCTGAGTACAGCGCGGCGCGACGCGTTGTCACGGTGTTTCAGGTCGGCGAGCAGCGCCCATGCCGCCAGTTCTCCGGCGAATTCAGCAGCGTGGCCGCCCCGGATGCCGGCCATGTCGCCGGCAAGATATGCGCCTGCGACCGACGTGCGGCCCTCTGGATCGGTCTCGATCAACCATTGCCCGCTTTCGGCGTTATGGCGACTGCGGCAACCGAGAAGCTCGGCCAGCTGCTGTTCGGATTTGAGCCCGTGGCCGATCGCAACGGCGTCACCGTCGATCTGGCCAGAGCTGGTGGAAGAAGACCAATGAACGCGCATACCCGTGTCTGTAGCCTCGATCCGGTCGGCATGGGCGCCCTCAATGACGGGAATGCCGCGCAGGCGAAGGGCTGCCGCCATGGCAAGCCCCCGCAGCGCCACGGCCGGCCGCGCAGCGAGCATAGGCGCCGCGCGCAACTTGGCGGCAAATGTGGACGCGTCGATGACGGCCGCCGGGCGACCGCCCTCCTTGGCATATTGCCAGGCGACGAGATAAAGCAACGGGCCGGAGCCTGCAAATACTGGCCGGCGGCCGACAAGGCTGGCCTGTCCCTTGAGCATCACCTGGGCTCCGCCCATCGACCATACGCCGGGCAGTGTCCAGCCCGGCATCGGCAAGATGCGGTCCATCGCGCCGGTCGCAAGAATGACGGCATCGCAATTATGTGCGCCCTGCCCCCCGTCTGCATCCTGGTGAAGCAGGCGAAAGCCGCCATGCTCCTGCTTCATGATGTTCCAAACCAGCGTTCCGCTGCGATGGTCAATGCGGTCAGCTACGGCCTCGAAATCCGAATGCAGTGCCATCGCGCGCACCGCATCCGGGCCATACAGGCGGGCAGGTGACAGGACGGTGCGCAAAGGCGGCGGTGGGCGGCGATAGATCTGGCCGCCGGGTTCGGGCGCTTCATTGAAAAGCACGGGCCGCAATCCGGCAGCGGCCAATAGACCCGCCGCGCGCATGCCGGCCGGGCCGCCGCCGACAATCGCTATGCGCGGGGTCTCCGTTTCATTGCCCATGGTCGAGATTCGTCACTATGGCCATGCCGGCTTCGGCGAGGGTTGAGCAGGCCCGAACACGGCGCCCGTCGGCCAGAGTGATCCAGCAGTCCTGGCAGGCCCCCATGCCGCAGAAACCGGCGCGAAGATCGCCGCCTGCCTCGGCCCGCCGCAAGGCGCCACGGTGCATGATCAGGACACTCAGCAGCGTGTCGCCGTCCAGCCCTGTCACCGCGCGACCGTCGATTGAAAGGGCAATCAGGGCCCGGTCGGATCCGGCATTGATGCGATGGAAGGTAACGCAAGGATTTTGCATTGACGTGGTCAGGCGCGCCAGATCGTGCGGCTCTGTTCCCGCATGAACTGCTGCACGTAGTAGGGTCCAAGACCGCCCTTGGATGACACGCCCGATCCCTTCCAGCCACAAAATGTTTGTATGCCCGGCCACGCGCCGGTGGTCGCGCCGCTGGCGCGGTTGGCGTAGAGTGCACCAGCCTCGGCGCGGTCCAGGAACAGCTGCAGTTCCTCCTCGTCGGTGGCGTAGCAACCCGCTGTCAGTCCATAGAGAGTGTTGTTTCCGTCCGAGATCGCATCCGCCAGTTCGTCAAATGTCTGGACGCTCAGGAAGGGCAGGAAGAGTTCGTCGCGGTTCAGACGGTGATCCGGCGCAAGACCGGTAACGATTGTCGGCTCGACATAGGCGCCATGGTCATGGATGCCGCCGGTCAACCGTCCGCCGCCAGCCAGAATCCGGCCGTCCCTGCGCGCTTCGGCGCAGGCGGTCTCGAAACGGGCAAGGGCTGCGGCATTGATCACCGGGCCCATGAAGACATCTTGTTCCGATGGGTCGCCGATGCGCAGCTGGGCCGTGCGATCCAGCAGCTTGGCGATGAAGGCGTCATGGATTGCAGCGGCAACATAGACTTTCGAGCCGGCGGAGCACTTCTGGCCCTGCAGGCCAAAAGCGGAACGCATGACACCCTCTGCGGCGGCATCAAGATCGGCGCTGCTGGTCACATAGGTCGGGTTCTTGCCGCCCATCTCGATGATCAATGGCCGGTTGTAGCGGCCGCTTGCAACGCTGCGCAAAAGCCCCATGCCGACGCGATGGCTGCCGGTGAAGGCAATGCCGTCGATGCTGGGGTGGTCGGCCAATGCTTGGCCGGTCGCCGCACCGCCGAAGACCATGTTGATGACGCCCGCCGGCAAGCCCGCCGCTTCGGCCGCCTCGATCAGCAACTTGCCGGTCAGGCCGGCAGCTTCGCTGGGCTTGTAAACCACACTGTTGCCGGCGACCAGAGCCGCCGAGATCATGTTGACCGACAGCGCCAGAGGGAAGTTGAAAGGGGAGATGACGGCAAAGACACCAACCGGCAGCAGCCGATCGCTGGTTTCCTCATTGTCGAAAGCGCGGGCCAGCGGGCGAACGAAGCCGGCATTCTCTTCCATCTGATCGCAGTAATAGCGGGCGAGATCCACCGCCTCCTCGGCCTCGCCGACGGCTTCCATGCGGGACTTGCCGACCTCGAGCAGGCAGGCGACGGCGAGATCATACTTGCGGGCGTCCAGCACATCGGCGAAGCGGCGCACCGCGGCGATGCGCTTCGCCAGCGGCAAGGCGGCCCAGGCCGGCTGTGCTGTCTTGGCGGCGATGACAGCCTGATCCACCGTCTCGGCACCGGCCGACGCGAAGCGGCCTAGCAGCAACCGGTTGTCGATCGGACAGACGACATCATAGACTCCGCCGCCGTTCACCGAGGCGCCGTTGATGAAGTGGTTCCATTCCTGACCCAGAAGGCCGGTGCGTGCTTCCGGGATCATCCGATCGAGGAGGGCGTGAACGCCGGAGAAATCCGCGCGGATGTTGGAATATGTGACGCGGGGCAGGTCGGGTGTCTGGGTCATCGGGATATCCTTGTCTCTCGGGCGCTGCAGGTCAGGCTGTTGTGTCGTCTTCAAAACCGTAGTCACGGCGTGCCGCATCGCGGCTGATCAGCCCCGCGTCTATGTCGGCGAGGATCTGCGCGCGGGTGCGTTCGGCCGGATCCCCGTACCCGCCGCCTCCGGGGCTGATATGAGTGACCGTGTCGCCCTGAACGAGGAATTCCACGTCGCCGATGGCGTAGGGCAGGCGCCGCTCGCCTGCCTTTCCGCGGTTGATGACCCATCCGCCGCCGTCAGCGGGCATGCCGCCCATCAGCCCTTGCGGTGTGATCACCGATTTCTGCGAGGTATGGTGGAACAGTGGCTTCACGCCGAGCACCTTGTATTCCAGGATCTGTCCCATGCCGCCGCGCCAGCGCCCCGCCCCGCCTGTATCGGTGGCAAACTCTCGCCTGAGATACAGGACCGGGGCTTCGATTTCGGTAGCCTCGATCGGTGGAATTGGGCAATTGGTGACGTGGCAGGACATCACATCGATGCCGTCGGCGCGGGCCGTCGCGCCGATACCGCCCGGCACCACCTCGGAGGCGACGCCGATTTCACCGGTGTCGAGATTGGGCGCCACGGTGGAGTTGTAGAGGCAGCCGCAACTGTCGGCCATTGCCCGTTCGGGCGCGGCCTGCGCCACGGCGCCCATCACCAGATCGACGATCGAATGACAGACGATCATGCGCTGGAAGCATGCGGCCGGCAATTGCGCGTTCACCAGCGTGCCCTTCGGCGCGATGACATGAACCGGCGCCTTGCAGCCCTCGGTGTTGGCGATGTCGGGATCGGTGATGCATTTCATCACGTAATAGGTGGCGGCCATGGTGGCCGACAATGGCGCGTTGATTGGCCCGTCGATCTGTGGGTCGGTGCCGGTGAAGTCGAAGGTCACCTCATCGCCGGCAACCGTCATTTTCAGCACGAGCTTGAACGGGCCGCCCTTCGCGCCGTCATCGAGGATGGCTTCCTCGTGACAATAGACGCCGTCGGGAATGGCCAGAATTTCGGCGCGGGTACGCCGTTCGGATTGCAGGATCAATTCGTCGAAGCAATCGAGGATCGTGTCGACGCCGTAGTTTTCGAAAAGCTCGCGGAATTCGCCGGCGCCAACCTGGATGCCGGCTGTCTCGCCCATCAGGTCGTTTTCGAGAATGCTGGGCACGCGCGAGTTGTTCAGGATCAGCGCCATAAGCGAATCGTCGCGCACGCCTTCGCGGAAAAGCTTGAGCGGCGGAATGCGCAGGCCTTCCTGCCAGATCTCCACGCCCCAGCCGCGAGTACCCATCCACATGGCACCGATGTCCATGTGATGCACGTTGAGCGCGGTGAATCCGACGAGCTGATCGTCGTGGAACACCGGATGAAAGGCGATGATGTCATTGGTGTGGTGGGATGAGAGCGATTCACCACCGGCATAGGGATCATTGGTCACGACCACGTCGCCCGGTCGCCAGCTGTCGAGCGGGAAATAATGGTCGAGCACGGTTCGTAGCGTGATACCGATGCAGTTCAGATGGATCGGGATGCTGGCGCTTTCGGCAAGCAGCCGGCCCTTGCCGTCAAAAAGTGCTGCGGAACAATCCTCCATCTCCTTGATGATGTAGGAGGTTCCGGACCGGATCATGCGCTGAGCGATCTGCTCCGCGATCATTGTCAGCGCGTTGCGCACGATCTCCAGTGTGATCGGGTTGACCGGTGTGGCGGAACGTAGGGCAGAAGTTGTCATCGGCGTGGTCTCCCGGACATGGATCAGCGTACAGTCTTGGTGATATGAGCGTGACGCCAGGCGTCCCAAGTCGCATGCCATCCGGGCAGGATGACGCAGGTCGATCCGGGATATTCGACAATGGCAGGCCCCTCGATCTCGGCGCCTGCGGTGATTTCGGTAAACCGGTAGACCGGCCATTCGGTAGCCGCAGCGTTGATGCCGTGCAGCACCAGACGGTGTCCCGCGGCCACCGGCGCCGAAGCAGTTGGCGAATGGGAAGGCCAGGGAAGGGCAGGCGGCTGGCTGGTGCCAGTAACCCGCAGATTGACGATCTCTATGGCGTGATGATCCAGCTGATAGCCATAGACACGGGCATGCTCGGCGTGGAAGCGGCCAGCCAACTGGATGAGCGTGTCGGCGGTGATCGGATCGGATGGAAGCGGCAGTGTCAGCTCATAGGCCTGGCCGCGATAGCGCAGGTCGATGGCGCGCAGGATCTGCACCGCCTCGGCGGGAACCGACTGGTCGAGCAACGCTTGACCGGCTTCCTCCACCAATGCCGCGTAGCCCTGGTCGATCGCGGATGCATCCGCTGTCTCCAGTGACAATACCCGGGTGCGAACGATGTCGTGGCGAACTTCGGCGGACAACAGGCCCGATGCCGATACATTGCCGGGCGCGGCCGGGATCAGAACCCGGTCCATGCCGATGGCTTCGGCAAGGCTGACGGCATGCAAGGGACCGGCGCCACCAAAGCCGATCAAGGTGTAGCCGCGCGGGTCGATCCCGCGCTGGACCGAGACAAGCTTGATGGCATTGACCATGTGTGCCTCTGCAATCGCAAGCACGCCGAGCGCCGCCTCCTCGACGGAAAGCCCCAACGGACCGGCGATCTTGTCGCGCATGACCTGCTCCGACAGATCCTTTCGCAGCACCCGGTCTCCATTGAGAAAGAAGTCGCCGTTGAGACGTCCGCATAGAAGATTGGCGTCGGTGACGGTCGGGTTTTCGCCGCCCTGGCCATAACAGGCGGGGCCTGGCACCGAACCGGCGCTGCGCGGACCGACCTTCAGGCCGCCGCCGCTGTCGACCCAGGCAATGGAGCCGCCGCCCGCGCCGATGGTGACCAGATCGAGCATCGGCAACAAGACCGGGTAACCGGCCAGTTTTCCGCGTGTGGTCGAGAAGGGTACGCTGTCGGAAATCAACGCCACGTCCGAAGACGTGCCGCCCATGTCGAAAGTTATGGCATCGGTGATGCCGGTTGCCCGGGCCAGTGCGTTGCCGCCGACAATGCCCGCCACTGGTCCGGAGTGTGTGACGGCGGCAGGCAGGGTCTTGGCCAGGTCGAAGCTCATGATTCCGCCATTGCCACGCATGATGAAGGGAGTGCGCTGCACTCCATTTTCGCGCAGCCGGCCAGCCAGGCCATCCAGATGCGCAATCATCGGCGCCATGACGAAGGCATTGAGGACCGTGGTCGAGGTACGTTCGTATTCGCGAAACTCGCGCGCGACGTCACTTGACAGTGTAACGGGCACGCCGGGCAGCTCCTCGGCCGCAATCTCTGCCAGGCGGCGTTCATGGATCGGATTGGCATAGGCATTGAGCAGGCAGACGGCGATGGCGACGGCGCCTCTTTCGCGCAGCACACGCATTTCCGCGCGCGCCGCCGCTTCGTCGAGCGCCGTCACGATCTCGCCCTTGTGGTTGATCCGCTCGGGAACACCAAGACGCATTGCGCGTGGCACCAGCGGTCGCTGCGGGCGCCAGTGAATGTCATAGATGTTGGGCTTGCGAACCGCGCGGCCGATCGCCAGCACATCACGGAAACCACCGGTGGTCAGCAGGCCGATTGGCATGTCCTGCTCCTCGACGATGATATTGGTGACCAGGGTGGTGCCATAGTGGAACGCCACCGGATGTCCCGCCTCAAGCTTACCCGCCTCGGCAAGAATACGCCGCACACCATTGAGGATGCCGATTGAGAGATCCTCCGGGGTGGTGGGCACCTTGAGGGTATGAAAGCTGCCGGCATCCCTGTCGAGCAGCACGATGTCGGTATGGGTGCCGCCGGTGTCGACCCCGATCTGAAGTGTCATGGAGTGTGTGTCCCCGCATCTGCCTCGCAGCTGCTTTGCGAGGAAAGTTTTCAAATGTGCGATTATCGTACATATGGGCGATATACGCACCGGAATTATTATGTGTTTGACCGAATGCTGTCAATTGCGATTCTTGATCAATTGCCGGGCATTGACGCCGTCTTGCGTCCGAACCCTCACGACTTGGCTTGCCTGGCCGCAGGTTGCGGGCAATAAGTGACCGGCATTGCAAAGTTCGCATGACAACAAATTTTCGAGGGGAAACTCAGCGTGGGCAACCAGCAGGGCGGGGAATTCCGTGATGGCGATATTCTTCAGACATTGACGCGGGGACTCTCAGTCATCGCCTGCTTCGATCGTCTGCACCCGCGCATGACTCCGACCGAGGTCGCGCGCCGCGTGGGCCTGACGCGCGCTGCGGCTCGTCGTATCCTGCTGACGCTTGTCTCGACCGGTCACGCCCGTACCGATGGAAAGCAGTTTGAGCTTACGGCCAGGATCCTGGAGCTGGGCTATGCCTATTTGTCATCGTTCGGCCTGCCCGAGGTGGCGCGGGCGGCGATGGAGGATGTGGCCCGCCAGCTTGGAGAAAGCTGCTCCATGGCGGTCCTGGATCATGGCGACATAATATATGTAGCTCGGGTTCCGGCGCAACGATTGATGAAGCAGGTGCTGGACGTTGGCGGGAGGTTGCCGGCCCACGCCACGGCGCTTGGACAGGTTCTGATGGCCGCGCTGCCCGACGATGAATTGAACGCATTGTTGGAGGCAAACCCGCTGTTCCCGCTTACCGAGCATACGATTACCGATCGCAAGGTTTTCCTGGAACGCATGGAGCAGGTCCGCAAGCAGGGTTACGCCTTGGTCGATGAGGAGCTCGAACTGGGTGTCCGCTCGATCGCTGTGCCCGTGCACGATCGCCGCAACCGTGTGATCGCGGCGATGAATGTCGGCGCCGATGCCCGCAGGGTATCACTGGAGGAAATGTCGGACCGAGTTCTGACCGCCCTGCGCCGTGCAGTCAATGAAACGGAACGTCCGATCGGTCACCTTTAGAACGAACGAGGCGAACGATTCGGGGCCGGACACCGGGACCCCTGAGTCCATCCTGCCTTTCTGACGGCCAAGCCGTCCCCCTCCACGCAGTCTTGATCTCACAATCCGCAGTGTTGCTCCCGTTGGTCGGCGGGTTGTCGATTTGCGTCGTGACGACTTGACAAGAACAGCCAAGCCACCCATTGTGCCGTATATCGCACAAACGTGCGTATATCGCACTTTAGTTCGAGGCGGGGGAGACGCATTTGACGCGGGCCGAGGATCAGTCGCCATTGCTGGAGATCGACAACCTTGTCGTTGAATTCGGGCGGGTCGGTTCCGTGCGGCGGGTGGTCGATGGTGTCAGCCTGCAACTGGCAGCCGGCGAGACGCTCGGCATCGTTGGTGAATCCGGTTGCGGGAAAAGCATCCTGTCTCTTTCGGTACTCGGTTTGCTTCCGAGCGGCGCGCGGGTGGCCGGGGGCCAGATCCGCCTGGCGGGGGAGTCGCTGACCGGATTGTCCGAGCGTTCGCTCCGCCAGATCCGCGGCAACGAGATCAGTATGGTGTTTCAGGAGCCAATGACTGCGCTCAATCCTGTCATCGCCATCGGCGAACAGATCGCGGAAGTATTTCGTACGCACCAGAACGCGCCTCGCAAGGCCGCCCGGCTGTTGGCGGTTGAAGCCTTGCGCGCCGTCGGCGTCGGATCACCCGAGACGCGGGTGCGCAATTATCCTGCTCAATTGTCGGGTGGAATGCGCCAGCGGGTGATGATCGCCATGGCCCTGGCGTGCCGTCCCAAAGTGCTCATCGCCGACGAGCCGACGACTGCGCTCGACGTCACGATTCAAGCCCAAATTCTCGAGCTCTTCCGCGAGTTGCGGCAGGAGTTCAATACGTCCGTGCTGTTTATCAGCCATGACCTTGGCGTTATCGCCGAGGTCGCCGATCGCGTGGCGGTGCTCTATTGTGGCGTTGTCGTGGAAGAGGCGCTGACCGCTGATCTGTTTGACAACCCTCGTCATCCCTACAGCCGGGGCCTGCTGGCAGCACTGCCGCAACCGGACGCCGAGGAGGTTCCGGAGCAATTGTTCGAGATCACCGGCACGGTTCCCGCGCCGGATGCGCTGCCCGACGGATGCCGGTTCAATCCCCGTTGTCCGCTGGCAACGGATCGTTGCCGAAGCGAGGCGCCGCCATTCTTGACCGTGGGGCCCGCACACCGGGTCGCCTGCTGGGAGGCCGGACATGGTCAGTGAACCGTCTTCCCGCCTTCTCACCGTGCGCGGATTGTCCAAACAGTTCCGTTTGCCCGGTAATCTTTTTCAGCGCAATGCGCGGGTCGTGCATGCGGTTGACAATGTCTCGCTGACCCTCGATCGCGGCGAGACACTCGGGATCGTCGGCGAGTCCGGTTGCGGCAAGTCGACACTCTCGCGCGCGCTGTTGCGGTTGATCGAGCCGAGTGCCGGATCGATCCGCTTTCGCGGCCGCGATATCATGGATCTGTCTCCGGCCGAGATGCGGCACGAGCGGCGGCACATGCAGATCGTGTTCCAGGATCCGTTCGGGTCGCTCAATCCGCGCATGACCGTGCGCGACCTGATAACCGAGCCGCTGCGCGCGCACTCGAGCGATGCTGCCGCCGATTGGCAGGACCGCATTATCGAGGCGCTGGAGGCGGTCGGGATGGATCGCCATGTGCTCGACCGCTATCCCCATGAATTTTCCGGCGGCCAACGCCAACGTATCGGCATAGCCCGGGCAATGGTTCTCAACCCGGAGCTTCTGATTGGTGATGAGCCGGTCTCGGCGCTGGATGTTTCTGTTCGGGCGCAAATCCTGAATCTGCTCAAGCGCCTGCAGCGGGAAACCGGCACCGGCTACATCATTGTCAGTCACGATTTGGGAGCGATCCGCTACGTCTGCCACCGGGTCGCGGTGATGTATCTTGGCCGGATTGTCGAGGAAGGACCGGTTGACGCTGTTTTCCGCGATCCGCAGCATCCATATACGCGCGTCCTTGTCGCCGCGGTTCCGGTTCCCCGGATGCACGGCCGGCGCTTGTACTTGCCGTTGGTTGGCGAAATGCCGTCGCCATTGGCGCCGCCGCCGGGATGCCATTTCCACACCCGCTGTCCAGTTGCCATCGGCCGCTGCAAGACCGAGTCGCCCCAGCTGGTGGAGATCGGCGGCGGTCGCCGGGCTGCCTGTCACCTGCTGACGCCTGGAGCGGATCCGGTGTCTCTGCCATCCACCTTGCCGTCTCCCCTTCCGACAGTTCCCGGATCAGAGACAGCCAGCATGAGGGCATCTCTAAGCCCGATCACCTCGTCCAACAACAACGGAGTACGCTAGCATGACGATATTTTCCAGATTGGTCGGTGCGACATTTGTCGCGCTGGTCGCCCTAGCCGGGGGTGCGGCCTACGCCGAAGACGGACCAGGCACCTTGATTGTCGTGCAGTCCGCCGAGCCGGTGGGGCTCGACGCGATGCAGAACAACCTGCAGCATTCGCTCAATGTTGCCTTCAATATCGAAGACCGGTTGTTCGAGCCGCTTGAAGATGGCAGCGTTGCTCCAGGTCTGTCGGCCAGCTGGGAATTCCCGGACGACACGACGCTGGTTGTCAAGTTGAAGCCCGGTCTCACCTTCCACAACGGCGAACCGGTCAACGCCGAGGCCGTACGTTATTCCTACGAGCGTCTGCTCAGCGCCGACCTCGCATCGCCCCATGCCGGGCGTATGCAGCAGATCGAGGCCGTGAGCGTCATCGATGACCTGACGGTGGAATTCAAGACCAAGGCACCATTCGCCCCGATCCTGCATCTGATGAGCTACTACTTTCCGATCGTCCCGCCCGTTGCCACGGCAGCGGTGACGAAGGACGAGTTCAATCAGGCGCCGATTGGCGCGGGTCCCTACAAGCTGGAAAGCTGGACGCGTGGCGGCGATATCGTTCTGACGGCGTTTGACGGGTACTGGGCCGGCCGTCCGGCCTATGACAAGGTGATCTTCCGCACCATCCCGGAGGAAAGCGCGCGAGTAGCATCCTTCCTGACCGGCGAAAGCCACATCATCGAAGGTGTCTCCGTTCGCAGCCAGGCAACGATCGACAAGTCCGGCAAGGGAACATTGACCGACAGCATGGGTGTCATGCCCTATGTCGGATTGAATACGCTGAAGGGACCGCTTGCCGACCAGCGTGTTCGCCAGGCAGTCAACTACGGCGTCAACAGGGCGTTGATCAAGGCCGCCTTGTTCAATGACCGCGGCATGCTGGCCGCCGGGCCAATCAGCCCGCGTACCTTTGGTGCGGATCTGGCCCTGGAGGCATATCCCTATGATGTCGAGAAGGCCAAGGCATTGCTTGCCGAAGCAGGTTTGCCCGATGGTTTCGAGACAAAGCTGAGCTATCCAACCAACATGACCCAGGTGCAGGAGCAGGCCCAGGCGATTGCCGCCGATCTGGACAAGATCGGAGTCAAGGTCACGCTCGAACCCCTCGATCGCGCAGTCATGTGGGAGAAATACAAGAACAAAGAACACGAGATGTACATCTACTGGTGGGATGACAATCCGGAACCGGACCGGTATGTCTACTCTCTGTTCAACTCCAACAGCCGCGATTACTACTACAACAACGCGGAAACCGACGCGCTGCTGGACAAGGGACGTTCTACCCTGAACCGCGACGAACGGGCCAAGATCTACGGTGAAATTGACCGTAAGCTCTATGAAGAGGCTCCGTGGATTTTCCTCTATATCATCCCGGAAACCTACGCGGTGGCGCCATCTGTGGATTACGTCGGTCGCCGTGACGGCTTCCTGCTCGCGCAGTTTGCAAAGCCTGCCGCAGCAAATTGATCAAGCCGACGGCGCGGGTCATTTCCCGCGCCGTCAACCGACTCCCAATCCGTGGCGGGCTGTGCCTTGCCTTCCATCCGCCGGTTGGCGGTTGGCCGCGACCGATTGCTACAGACCCTCAGGAGGGCCGCGATGCTACGCTACATACTCACGCGACTTGGTCACACCGTCCTGGTGATCTTCGGGATTTCGATCGTCAGCTTCATCTTCCTGCACCTGTCGGGTGATCCTGTGGGGCTGATACTGCCGCAGGATGCCACGCTCGAACAGATTGCGGCCTTGCGGAAAAAGATGCTGCTCGATGACCCTATTTACCTTCAGTATTTCCGCTTTCTGACATCAGCACTGCAGGGCGATCTCGGGCGATCGATCTACAGCCATCAACCGGTGGTGGGAATGATACTGGAACGGATGCCGGCAACATTGGAACTGGCTTTCGCCGCGCTTGCCATAGCGCTTGCCGTTGCCATTCCCGCTGGGGTTCTGTCAGCGGTCAAGCGTGGCACCTGGATTGACACCATCAGCATGAGCCTCGCGTTGATCGGATTGTCGATGCCCCATTTCTGGCTGGGGATCATGTTCATCATGGTCTTTTCAGTTCAGCTCGGTTGGTTGCCGACCTCGGGGCGGGGCACTTTCCTGCAGCTGATCATGCCGTCGCTGGCGCTCGGCGTTTCGCTGATTGCCCTGTTCGCGCGGTTGACGCGCTCGGCCATGCTTGAAGTTCTCGGACAGGATTATGTCCGCACAGCACGGGCCAAGGGCCTGTCCGATTTCTCGGTGATCGGCAAGCATGCGCTTCGCAACGCGCTGATCCCGCTCGTGACAGTCATCGGCATGGAATTCGGGTTCCTGCTCGGCGGCGCGGTCATCATAGAGACGGTTTTCGCCTGGCCAGGTGTCGGTAGGCTGATTGTGCAATCGATCCTTGATCGTGACTATCCGGTGGTTCAGGCGGCCGTAATGATGCTGGCGATAGTCTTCGTGACCGTGAATTTTGTCGTGGACCTGCTTTATGTATGGCTCGATCCCAACATCAATATAGACGGGAGTGCAGCATGACCCTTTCATCTGGACTGGTGCCAGATCCCGGGCCAAAGGCAAAAGCCACGCTTGCGGGATCTGGACCTTTGGCCAGTCTGGTTCGAGAACTGCTTCTCAGCCGCAGTGCGGTGATCGGCGGGACCGTTCTCATGCTCGTTATACTGGCCTGCTTCGTGGCGCCGCACTTGTGGGGGCTCGCCCCCAACGACACCGATCTGATGACCCGGTTCCTGCCACCTGTCTGGAGCGAAGGTGGGCGTTGGAGCCATCCATTGGGGACGGACAATCTGGGTCGTGACGTACTGGCGCGCATTCTCGCCGGAGGCCAGGTGTCCTTGCTGGTTGCTGTATGTACTGTGCTCGTGGCGGTATCTGTGGGAATGGTCCTGGGCACTTTGGCCGGCTATTACGGCGGTCGGGTCGACAGTCTGATCATGCGTGTTGGCGATCTGTTTCTTGCCTATCCGTTCATGCTCTTGACGATCTCGGTGATCGCCATTCTCGGACCGTCCTTGCCGATCCTGATCCTCGTCCTGGCGCTGGCGGATTGGGTCACCTATGCACGCACCGTGCGCGGCAGTGTTCTGTCCGTCAAGCAACGCGAATATGTTGTGGCTGCTCACTCCATCGGGACTCGCGATGGGGATATATTGCGCCATCATGTCCTGCCAAACGTGCTGTCGCCCGTCCTGGTGCTTGGCACTGTCCGGGCAGCGAACTATATCGTTTGGGAAAGCGGTCTGTCATTTCTCGGAATGGGCGTTCCGCCGCCAACGCCGACCTGGGGGATGATGCTTTCCGAAGGACGCGACTTCATCCTGGATGCCTGGTGGCTTGCCACGCTTCCGGGCATTGCAATCATGTTGACAATTCTATCACTCAATCTGTTGGGCGACGGCCTTCGTGACGCGCTGGACCCCCGATTGAAGGGAAACAGACGATGAATACCTTTCCATATGCTCGCCCACCGCTGGGAACTGCCAGATTGCAACGTCGCAACGATACGCTGGAAACCCTGGCGGACTATGCGCTGGATCTTCGCTTCGCGTCGATCTCGGAGACGACAATAAATTCGGTGCGTGATTGCGTGCTCGATTGTGTAACGTCGGCTGTCGCTGGTGCTGACAGCGATGCCGCCGGCGCTGCGCGGCTGGCAGCACAGGCGACTTTTGGACAGGGCGGTTTGTCGTCGATCTGGTTTTCCGGTCGCAAGGCGCCGGCTGCAGGCGCGATCCTGGCCAATTCCACGGCCGCAAGTATCCTGGACCTGGATGACGGTCATCGAGCGGCCACCGGCCACCCTGGCGCCGCAATCATTCCAAGTTGCCTTGCCGTTGCCGAGGAAACCGGCTGCAGTTGGGAAGAACTCGTAACCTGCATTGTCATCGGATATGAGATTTCCGTGCGGATTGCCGCCGGACGCGATTTTTCCCGGCTTGACACCATGTCGACCGGAAAATGGTGCAACTACGGCGTCGCGGCCGCAGTCGGGCGGATGCGGGGACTCAAACGTGCCGAACTGGTCCAGGCCTTGGCCGTGGCCGGCGTCCACGGTCCGAACCAGTCTGCAGCCGGCTACTCGAAGGTCATGGGCAATCACGCCAAGGAAGGTATCCCGTGGAGTTCGCTTACGGGCTGCATGGCTGTGTCGCTGGCCCAGGCCGGATTTACCGGTCCGACCGACATTCTCGATCATCCCGCCTATTTCGATCGGGCTGCGATCCTGCGCGGTTTGGGCCGTTCCTTTGTCATCGAGGGTGTCTATTTCAAACCCTATTCCTGTTGCCGCTGGGCGCATGCCGCCATCGACGGGCTTACCGATATCCTGGAGCGCGAGGGTCTCAAACGCGAAGCAATCCACTCAGTGGAAGTCCATACCTTCGAGCGCGCGCTGAAGCTCAATAACGACGCCGATCCCGACACGCTTGAGGCCGCTCAATATAGTGTCCCGTTCGTGCTCGGCGTAGCCGCCGTACAAGGGCGCGAAGCGTTGCTGCCGCTGACCGAGGACAGTCTCCACCACCCCGAGACGATTGCCTTTGCTCGCCGGGTGGAATTGCTCGTCGACGACACGATAAATGCCAAATTCCCCGAAACTACCGGCGCCCGCATCATTATCAAGACACCGACAGGCCAGCATCAGCGGGAGGTCATGCATCCGCTCGGCGATCCCGCCAATCCGATGTCGCGCGACAGGCTCCTGGCCAAATTCAATGCCGCCACTCGTGCGTTGAATGCCGGGAAGGTATTGAGCGCAATTGCAGAGTTCGACAACGGCGAATATGCACCGCTTGTTTGTGCGCTCGCAGATCCTGGCGTGTTGTCTTCCAAAGAGAAACAAACGGGGCATTGATAGGTTGTTTGAGGCCGCGCGCAGATGTGTGGCCATCGGCAATTTCACAGTGCCATCCGGGCGGCATGGTCTGCCAACGGATGGAAGCATCCTGCCTGGAGTGTCGCCAGGATGTTGCGGTGAGGCGATAGTGCCTTGGGCGTAAGATCGAGGCGATCTGGTTATCGGCAGCAAGGAACCCTTGTGACTGTTTTGGCGACTTTATCCGCACCATGATCTCGTCACGTCGCCGCGTCGGCCGGTGACTGCTATTGGTTTGGTTGTTCAGGCCTCGTGGGCGCGGTGATCAGCCTTGCCAGGACTGCTGGGTGTTGATTTCCACTGAGAGCTGACCCGGTATTTCCACCGAGATTTGACCCGCCTTTCAGTTATCTTTCGGGTCTGGTGTTGCGGTCAAGTTCCGGTTTTTCTCCTTTGCCTTTTTGGGTTCATGGGCCGAGCTGTTCTT
>JAHJUC010000511.1 GCA_018829385.1 Alphaproteobacteria bacterium | reverse complement strand
TCTTGGCGTTGTCGATGCGGCTCCGAACGATCGGCACGCCGTCGAATTCCGGATCGAGTTCGGTGATGTGGGCGCTCTCGCCGATGAAGTTCTCCTTCATCATCAGAAGCGAGTAGATCGCCTCCTGCACGCCCGTTGCGCCGAGCGAGTGCCCGGTCAGCGACTTGGTCGACTGCACATGCGGCATGTCGGCGCCGAAGACTTCGCGGATCGCGCCGATTTCCTTGCTGTCGCCCACCGGCGTCGAGGTGCCGTGGGTGTTGATGTAGTCGACCCGGCCCTTCACCGTCGAAAGCGCCTGGCGCATGCAGCGCACCGCGCCTTCGCCCGAGGGCGCCACCATGTCGTAGCCGTCCGACGTCGCGCCGTAGCCGGTCAGTTCGGCATAGATCTTGGCGCCGCGGGCCTTGGCGTGCTCGAGCTCTTCCATCACCAGCACACCGGCGCCGCCGGCAATGACGAAACCATCGCGGCTGACGTCATAGGCGCGCGAAGCGGTCGAGGCCTGGTCGTTGTATTTCGAGCTCATCGCGCCCATTGCGTCGAACAGGTTGGACATCGACCAGTCGAGATCCTCGTGGCCGCCGGCGAACACCATGTCCTGCTTGCCCCACTGGATCAGTTCCGCCGCGTTGCCGATGCAGTGCGCCGAGGTCGAGCAGGCCGAGGAGATCGAGTAGTTGACGCCGTGGATCTTGAACCAGGTCGCAAGCGTTGCCGATGCGGTCGAGGACATGGCTTTCGGCACCGCGAACGGGCCGATGCGCTTCGGGCTGCCGTTCTTGCGGGTGATGTCGGCAGCGTCGATCAGCGTCCGCGTCGAGGGGCCGCCGGAGCCCATCACGATGCCGGTACGTTCATTGCTGATCTCGGTCTCCGAAAGGCCTGCATCCTCGATCGCTTGCTTCATGGCGACGTGGTTCCAGGCGCCGCCGCGCGACAGGAAGCGCATGGCGCGGCGGTCGACCATGTCGGTCGGGTCCAGCGTCGGTGCGCCCCAGACCTGGCTTCGGAAGCCATGCTCGGCGAAGTCTTCGCTGAAGCTGATGCCGGATTTGGCGTTGCGGAGCGACTCGGTCACCTCACTCGCGGTGTTGCCGATGGAGGATACGATCCCCATGCCCGTCACGACGACTCGTCTCATGTCCTGCCCTTTCATGGTGAGGGTCCTGAAAAATCCCGGCGGCCCGTTCGCGCGCCTTCAGAGGGAGTGTCAGGCGGTTTTGTCCTTAGCAAGGCCGACCTTCAGATCGGTGGCGTTGTAGATGGTCTCGCCATCGGCCTTGAGCCAGCCGTCGGCGATGCCGAGCACCAGCCGGCCGCGCATCACCCGTTTGAAATCGATCCCGTATTCGAGCTTCTTGACCGTCGGCGTCACCATGCCCTTGAACTTCACTTCGCCGGTTGACAGCGCCATGCCGCGGCCCTGTTCCCCGAGCCAGCCCAGATAAAAGCCGGTCAGCTGCCACATGCCGTCAAGGCCGAGGCAGCCGGGCATCACCGGGTTGCCCTTGAAGTGGCAGGGGAAGAACCAGAGATCCGGGGTGATGTCGAATTCGGCGCGCAGGTAGCCCTTGTCGAAGGCGCCGCCGGTTTCCGAAATGTCGGTGATCCGGTGCACCATCAGCATAGGCGGCAGTGGCAGCTGTGCATTTCCGGGGCCGAAAAGTTCGCCTTCCGCACAGGTCAGGATCTCTTCGTATGTGTAGCTCGATTGCCTGTCGACCATGAAAAAAGCGTCTCCTCGTTCGCCGTCTTTCCGCGCGGCACAAATTAGTGATGTGCAAACTAGCACAAGCCCGCGCCCTGGCGAAACCAACCCGCACGGCACTCCCGAATACCGGATGAGGCCTTCAAGTGAAAGAGGCAGGGGCGGCGGAAAGTGGATTTCGCCGGTCTATTGAAAGCAATGCCCACAAAAGATATATGAAACGGATGAAATCCATCGATCGGACGCCGTCGAACATGCTTGGTGCGCACAGATCAAAATCAGCCGACCGCGATTCGGCCTTGCGCCTGCGCGGAGCGGGGCTTCGCCCGACCCGTCAACGCGTCGCTCTGGCGGACCTCCTGTTTGCCAAGGGCGACCGGCATCTGACCGCCGAGGAACTGCACGAGGAGGCCGTCGGCGTCGGTGTGCCCTGTTCGCTGGCGACCGTCTACAACACGCTGCACCAGTTTACCGAAGCGGGCCTGCTCCGGGTGCTGTCGCTGGAAACCGCCAAGACCTATTTCGACACCAATGTCTCCGATCACCACCATTTCGTGGTCGAGGGCTCGAATGACGTGCTCGACATCCCGATCGGCAACATTTCGGTGACCGATCTGCCCGAGGCGCCCGAAGGCATGGAAATCACCCATGTCGACGTGGTCATCCGCGTCCGCCCCAAGCGCTGACATACCGCCGC
>JAHJUC010000510.1 GCA_018829385.1 Alphaproteobacteria bacterium | reverse complement strand
AGGCCCTCTGATTCATGACATTTTCCCTGTTTGACCATGACGCACCGCATGGCGAAGCCAGCCGTCTTGTGGCGTTTTCCTGCAACCGGCTGGAGCGCCGTTCCGAACACCGCACCGAGACCGAGCTCGGCGATGCGCTCAAGGATCCCGCAACACGCTATTTCGCCATCACCAGGGGCCGGCTGGCGATGCGGGTCGATGGCGATGCGCCTAATGGGTTGCTGACGGCGGAAGACCTTGCTGTGATGCAGCCGTGCAATGCCGATGCGGTGCTGATCGGCTGGGACGCGGCCAATGCGGCGCGCATCGCGATGCCGCTCGGGATCGAGCCCGACGACCTGCCCGAGCCGTTCAAGGCGATCGACACGCGCTCGGTCTACCGCCAGGCACTGATGGACGAGGAGGCACTCGGCGCCTATGCGCAGGGCACCAGTCTCGTGTCCTGGGCGCTGGCCAACCGTCATTGCGGCGCCTGTGGCGTTCCGATGGCGCCGGAAGCCGGCGGTTACCGGCGGAAATGCAGCGGCTGCGGGCATACCGTCTTTCCGCGAACCGACCCGGTCGCCATCATGCTGACCATCGACGAGGCGCGCGACCGCTGCCTCTTGGGACGCAGCCCGCACTTCCCGCCCGGCATGTATTCGTGCCTGGCCGGCTTCATCGAGCCGGGCGAGACCATGGAAGACGCGGTGCGCCGGGAGACGATGGAGGAATCGGGCATCAAGGTCGGCCGCGTGCGCTACCACGCCAGCCAGCCATGGCCGATGCCGCATTCGCTGATGATCGGAGTCTACGCGGAAGCGCAAAGCCTGGAGATCACCCGCGACACGGCCGAGCTCGAAGACTGCCGCTGGTTCGACCGCACTGAAACCGAGGCGATGCTGGCGTCGACGCTGGGCGAGGCGGATGCCTCGGCGCCACCGCCCGGCGCAATCGCGCACCGGCTGATGCGCGACTGGCTGGACTGGAAGCGGTAAAGGACGTTTTCAGCCCTCGGCCTCTTCGACGTGCGAGCCATTCTGCGCCAGACGGAACGGGTGGGCCGGATAGACGCCGAGGATCCGGAGTTCCTTCGAGAAGAAGGCGAGCTCCTCCATGGCGCGCGCCACCGGCGGCTCGTCCGGATGTCCCTGGATATCGGCATAGAACTGGGTGGCGAAGAACTTGCCGCCGATCTGGTAGCTCTCAAGCTTGGTCATGTTGACGCCGTTGGTGGCGAAACCGCCCATCGCCTTGTAGAGGGCGGCGGGAATGTTGCGCACCCGGAAGACGAAGGTGGTGACGACCACTTCATCGGCCACCGGGCGCGGCGGAATTTTCGCCTCACGCGACAGCACCACGAAGCGGGTGACGTTGGTTTCGGTGTCCTCGACGTTTTCCTCAAGGATATTGAGGCCGTAAAGCTCGGCCGCGAGCCGCGGCGCCAGCGCCGCCATGGTCCGGTCACCACTTTGAGAGACGAGCCGGGCGGCGCCCGCGGTATCGCCGGCCACAACGGCCTTCCAGCCATTGGCGCGGACGATCTTGCGGCACTGGCCGACCGCGTGAACGTGGCTGTGCACGGTCCGGATTTCCGAGCGATCGACGCCGGGCAGCGCCATCAGCTGGAAATGGATCGGCATGAAGTACTCGCCGACGATGTGCAAATGCGATTCCGGCAGCAGGTAGTGAATGTCGGCGACCCGGCCGGCAATGGTGTTCTCGATCGGGATCATGGCCAGGTCGGCCTCGCCCTGTTCAAGCGCGTTGAAGGCGTCTTCGAACGTAGCGCAGGGCAAGGGCTGCATGTCGGGAAACATGTCGCGGCACGCCATGTCGGAGTTTGCGCCAAACTCGCCCTGAAAGGCGATGCGGTTGGTGGAAGCGGTCATCAGGTCTGTCCGTTTTGAGAAATAGGCGCCTATTTCGGCGCCAGGATTTGGCGGGCGCGCTCAAGATCGGCCGGAGTATCGACACCGAGCGGCACGGAGTCAACGATCGCCACGTCTATGCGCATGCCATTTTCGAGCGCCCGCAGTTGCTCCAGCGATTCGCGTTTCTCAAGGGTCGACGGCTTGAGCGCGACGAAGCGCTGCAATGCCGACCGGCGCCAGGCATAAAGCCCGATATGGTGGTAGAGCGGGCCTTCGCCATAAGGCGCCGTAGCCCGGGTGAAATAGAGGGCGCGCAACAATCCATCGCCAATCGGCGTGCCGATCACCTTGACGATGTTGGGATTGGTTTTCTCCGCTTCCTCGGTAATGACCACGGCCAGCGTGGCAAGATCGGCCGGCGAGGCGGCAAGCGGCACGGCGGCACGGCGGATGGATTCGGGCTCGATTGCCGGAATGTCGCCCTGCACATTGAGGATGATCTCAGCCCTGCCCTCGGGGTCCACGATCGTGGCTGCCTCGTAGACCCGGTCCGAGCCGGACTGGTGATCGGCTCGGGTCATCACGGCCTCGAAGCCCGCGGCCTCCACCGCATCTGCAATTTCGCGCGAATCAGTTGCGACCGCGACGCGGCCGACATCGGCAAGAGCGGCCTGGCGCGCCACGCGGACCACCATCGGCTCGCCGCCAATGTCGGCGAGCGGCTTGTTGGGCAGCCGGGCTGACGCCATTCGGGCCGGAATAATGACGAGCGTATGCTCCGAACCTGCTGCCATGACGCGTCCATTCCCCCAATTTGCGGCGCAAGTGTCAAAAAGTCTCACTGCCGCCATCACAAACGGTGTTGCAACGAACTTGCAAAAGACATAGGTTCCGCGCGATTTCAAGACTGGTTCGGATATTGCGGGAAACTGGGCGGGAAGCCGAACCGAAACGGAGCGACGGAACATGAACTCCTCATATTTCAACTCGGCGGCAGGCGCCTTTCTCGGTATCCTGTTCGTCCTGATGACGCTTTCGATTGTTTCGGAAGGTATCTATCATGCGCCGGAGCCGGCAACCGAAGGCTTTGCGATCGAGGTTGCCGAAGGTGGCGGCGATGCAGCTGCACCTGCCGAAGAGGCCGCGCCTGAACTGATTGCGCCGCTGCTTGCCAATGCCGACCCGGCAAAGGGCGAGACGGTGTTCAAGAAATGCGCCGCTTGCCACACCAATGACGCGGGCAACGCCAACAAGGTTGGTCCCGGACTTTGGAACATTGTCAACCGGCCGGTCGCCACGCATGCAGACTTCAAGTATTCCGCCGGAATGACCGAGTTTTCGCAGGGCGGTTCCGTGGTCTGGGATTACCAGCATCTGAGCGAATTCCTCACCGCACCGAAGAAGTATGTGTCGGGCACCTCGATGGGCTTCGCCGGATTGAAGAAGGTTGAGGAGCGGGCCGACCTGATCGCCTATCTGCGCACCGTTGCAGATACTCCGGCGCCTTTGCCAGCCGAGTAAGGCATGCATTCGAAATGCTGAAAAGCCGGGCCTTGTGCCCGGCTTTTTTTGTGATTTGATGCCGATTATCGGATCACCCCCTGCAAGCGCCGCAGAAGTGACCTATTCTTTCCACAATGAAAAAGGTTACCGGAGATCCAGCACCCATGACCATCCGCACTGCCTCATCCATCCTGATACCCTGCATCCTTGCCCCGGTTTTGGCATTCTCGGGATTGATCCTGTCGCCGGCGGCAACTGGCGCCGAGGAGCCGGTCTGGCAGCATGCCACCGTGATGATCGGCGAGGCAAAATACCCCGAAGGCTTTTCCCGTTTTGACTACGTGAACCCGGATGCGCCCAAGGGCGGCACGCTGAAACTTTCCGAAGAAGGCACGTTCGACAGTTTCAATCCGATCCTGGCCAAAGGCGAACTGGCGACGGGGCTCGGCCTGGTTTTCGACACGCTGATGAAATCCTCGGAGGATGAGGTTTCCGCATCCTACGGGCTGCTGGCGGAGGGCGTTTCCTATCCCGACGACATTTCGAAGGTGACGTTCCGGCTGCGCGCGGAAGCCAGGTGGGCGGATGGCGAACCGGT
>JAHJUC010000509.1 GCA_018829385.1 Alphaproteobacteria bacterium | reverse complement strand
TCGGCGGTCACCACCACGGCCCGCCTGGTCACGTGCTCGACGATGCGATCGTCGGCGGCGTCGAAATTGCCCGGCACGATCTCGCGCTCCACCAGCGGATCGGTCTCGATCCGGAAATAGCTGTTGGACACGAAGGTCACCTTGATGTCGTGGCGCAGCGCCACCTTGACGCATTCCTCGCGCACCGGGCAGGCGTCGGCATCGACAAGCAGGCGGATCGGCAGAGTTTCGGGGTCAGGACTGGTCATGCCCGTCCATACCCCGTGTCACCGCCTTCGCCAAGCTGGTTGCAGCACGGTTTCCGGATCACGCGGCGGTCAGGCAGGCTCGGCGGCGCGCGTCAGCATGCCGAACAGGTCGCGCGGATCGTCCGGATCGGCGATCATGTCGAGCTGCTGGAAGTGGCCCGTCTTCAAGGCCCGCTGGTAGACATATTTCAGCGCCGAGAAATCCTCGATGGCAAAGCCGACGCCGTCAAACAGCGTGATCTGCGACACTGATTTGCGGCCCTGGACCTGACCGGTGATCACCTGCCACAGCTCGGTCACCGGATAATCCTCCGGCATCTGCTGGATCTCGCCCTCGATCCGCGTCTGCGGCGGATACTCGACGAAGATCTCCGAGCGCAGCAGGATGTCCTTGTGCAACTCGGTCTTGCCCGGGCAGTCGCCGCCAATTGCGTTGATGTGGATGCCGTCGCCGATCATGTTGTCGGTCAGGATGGTGGCGTATTGCTTGTCGGCGGTGCAGGTGGTGACGATCTGCGCGCCCTCCATCGCTTCCTGCGAGGAGGTGCAACTGGTCGCCTTCAGCCCGGAGCCGGCGAGGTTGCGCGCGCATTTGGCGGTTGCCGCGGGGTCAATGTCATAGAGCCGCACTTCTTCAATGCCGACCACCGCCTTGAATGCCAGCGCCTGGAACTCGGACTGGGCGCCGTTGCCGATCACCGCCATCACCTTTGCCCCCTTCGGCGCGAGGTGCCGAGCGGCCATGGCCGATGTCGCGGCCGTCCTCAGCGCCGTCAGAACGGTCATCTCCGAGAGCAGCACCGGGTAGCCCGAGGAAACCTGCGCCAGCAGCCCGAAGGCGGTCACCGTCTGCAGGCCCTGCTTGGTGTTGGACGGGTGGCCGTTGACATATTTGAAGCCGTAGAGGTCGCCGTCGGACGTGGGCATCAGCTCGATCACCCCGACATCGGAATGGCTGCCGACCCGCGGCGTCTTGTCAAACAGCGGCCAGCGGGTGAAGTCGTGCTCGATAGCGTCGGCCAGTTCCTTCAGCACGGTTTCGATGCCGATCGAGTGAATGAGCCGCATCATGTTCTCGACGCTGATGAAGGGCACATAGGCCAGGTGCGAGGGAGGTGTCATTGTCTGTCTCCGGTGGTGAGAAGGGGAATGGTCGCTGACCTCAGAGGCTTCGGTTGACGCGGTCGAACACCGTCCGGCCCATCAGGCTGGCGGTGAGATCGACCATCAGCCGGGCGGTGCGTCCGCGCTCGTCGAGGAACGGATTGAGCTCGACCAGGTCAAGCGAACTGACGAGGCCGGACTCGTGCAGCATCTCCATGACCAGATGCGCCTCGCGGAAGGTGGCGCCGCCGGGCACCGTGGTGCCGACGGCCGGCGCGATCGACGGATCGAGAAAGTCGACATCGAGCGAGACGTGCAACAGCCCGTCGGCCGCCCGTACCTGGTCGAGGAACGCGCTCAGCGGCGCGACGAAGCCGCGTTCATCGAGTTCGCGCATGTCGACCGGCGTGATGCCGTGGCCGCGCAGCGCCGTGCGCTCGTCGGGATCGACCGAGCGGATCCCGAACAGGCAGATGCGATCGGTCGGGACCGGATCCGGAAACGGCGGAAAGGCCTCGAAGTCTCCGAGCCCGGCCAGATAGGCAACCGGCGTGCCGTGCAGATTGCCCGAGCGGGTGGTCATCGGCGTGTGGAAATCGCTGTGGGCGTCGAGCCATAGCACGAACAGCGGCCGGCCCTGCCTTTGGGCGTGGGCGGCAACACCGGCGACCGTGCCGAGCGAAAGACTGTGATCGCCGCCGAGGAAAACCGGAAATCCCGCTGCCATGGCCGCCTCGGCGGCCGACGCCAGCGCTTGCGTCCAGGCAATGGTCTCGGCCAGGTGATGCACCGCCGCATTGGCGCAGCTCTCGGCGGCAAGCGGCCTCGGCGCGACATCGCCGCGGTCCTCGACGCTGCAGCCGAGTTCGGCAAGGGTTCCGGCAAGGCCCGCCACGCGGTAGGAGGCCGGACCCATCAGGCAGCCGGGATTGGATTGACCGCTGTCGACGGGCGCGCCGACAAGAATGCAATGCTGG
>JAHJUC010000064.1 GCA_018829385.1 Alphaproteobacteria bacterium | reverse complement strand
GGATTCGCCGACAAGCCCGAGCGTTTCCCCGGCGCGAAGGACGAAGCTGACATTCTCGACGGCGTGGACCCGCGCCACCAGCCGCTTCATGAAACCCCTGTGGACGGGAAACCGGGTCACGAGGTTCTTTACATCGAGGATGATGTTACCGGCATTGCCGGCATTGCCGGCATTGCGCCGCTCGATGCCCCGGCTCCTCGGCGCAGCATAGACCGGCGCGCCGGCGCCGAGTCTTGGCACGGCATCGAGCAATTGACGGGTGTAGTCGGCTTTGGGCCGGTGAAACAGCGCCTCTGTCGTCGCGGTTTCGACCAGCCTGCCGTGCCGCATGACGACCACGCGGTCGGCAATTTCCGCGACGACGCCCATGTCATGGGTGATGAAGATGACGGCAGTGCCCGTGGTTTTCTGCAGGTCGCGGATGAGGTCGAGAATGCCGGCCTGGATGGTCACGTCGAGCGCAGTGGTGGGCTCGTCGGCGATCAGCAACCGCGGTGAGCAGGCAAGCGCCATGGCGATCATGACCCGCTGGCGCATGCCGCCCGACAGTTCGTGCGGATATTGCGAGAGGCGCTGTTCGGGATCGGAGAGGCGAACGCGGTCGAGCAGCTCGCGCGCTTCGCCCAGCGCATCCGCCTGTGAAAGATGCTTGTGATGGATCAGTGTCTCGCAGATCTGGTCGCCGATGGTCAGAACCGGGTTGAGCGACGTCATAGGCTCCTGAAAGATCATCGAGATGTGATTGCCGCGAACATGCTGCATCTCGGTGTCGGTGCTGCCGGCAAGGTCGACAATCCTGTTCTCATCGAGCTGAAAGGCGATCCGGCCCCCGTCCAGCCGGCCGCCTTCCCGCTCGACAAGACGCATGAGTGACAGGGCGGTGACCGACTTGCCGGAACCGGACTCTCCGACGATCGCCAGCGTTTCACCGGCGAAGAGATCAAAGGAGAGATCGTGTACCGCGACCGCGGGCCTGGAAGCCGGACCAAACGAGACCGACAGGTTGTCGACCGAGAGCAGCGGGGTTCTGGCAGTTTCGGACATCATCACACCTATTCGGCAGCCTGCTGCATATGGCGAAGCCTGATTTCCGGATGCTCATGGAACGGCGGCAGCGGCTCTATCCAGCGACGCGCGGTTTCTTTCGCGTCGAACGAAACGCGCATGGAGTCCGCGCCGAAGACCGTCCAGTCTATCCTGTCGGAAAGTTCGAGAAGAGCATAGGAGCCCGCAGGTTCCGGGTGGGTGGTGAAGGTTTCGGTCAGCGACTGCAGGGTGAAATGCGGCTGGCCGTTGACCATCGTCAGCGTATTCCAGTGAACATGTCCGGCAAAGCAGGCGACGGGGACGCGGGCACCGGCAAGAATGGCGCGAACCCGTTCGGATGCGCCGGGATAGGTCGAGGAATCCGGATTGCGCTGGAAGTAGTAGTTGCCGGCCTGGGAATGACCCGAAACCGGAACATGGCTGAAAATCGCCAACGGCCGGGTGGCGTTGCGAACGACGCCGGCAAGCCACAGAAGGTCGGCTTCCGGCAGGATGAAGCCACCGGGACGGTGGATCTTCGCATCGGCGCGCCAGATCACCAACGTCCAGTCGCCCATGTCGACGGTCGTGTTGGCGAGATCCTGCCCGAGGATGGCAGCATTGTCCTCAACGCTCATGTAGTCCCGATCGTGATTGCCACAGATGTGAAAACGCGGAATGCTCATGGTGGAGAAGATCGCGGCGACATCCTGTTGCAGCTGCTTGTCGGTTTCGCTGTCGCTGTCGGAAATGCGGTCGCCCATGTCGATGACGGCGTCCGGCCTTGTTTCCTCGACGAACCGGGCAAAGCCCTCAAGCAGCGAAAGCGCGGCGGAGCCCTTCTTGGTGAACTGGTCCTTGCCGTGATGGATATCGGTGACGATGCAGAGGCGTGTGGTGGCCATTTGAACATTCCGGTTGCGGGAGTGGGGAAAGGCCGGGCGGCTGACGCGCCGCCCGGCAGTCTCGGTCTTAGTTGGAGGCGACGGTGATCGAACCGGCGCGGAAGTCGAGGACGTAAGGAATATGTCCCGGCTTCGGCCCCCACTGGATGCCCTTCTGCATGGCCCAGGATTCGAAGGGCTGGTAGAGAACGAGGAAGGGAGGATCCTGCTTGATCCGGTCCATCAGCTCGGCATAGGCCGTTTTGCGATCCGCGACCTTGTCGGAGAAGCGGAACTTTTCCCAGGTCTTGCCATAGGCCTCGTCGGGCTTGAACCGGCCTTCACCTTCAGACGGGCCACCCGGCGCCCACATCACGCCGAAGGAACCGAAGGGGTCGGCAAAATACATCGGGTTCGACCAGTTGCGCACCATCATGGTCGGATCGTTGCCCGTCCACTTGTCGTCGACATTGATGCGGGTCTTGATGCCGATATTGCTCCACATCTCGGCAACGGCCTGCATCGCCAGAAGGCCGTTTGTGTAGTAGACAGCTGAGGTATCGATACGGATTTCCTCGCCGTTGTAGCCAGACTCGGCCAGCAGCTTCTTGGCCTTTTCCAGATCGTATTCGAAGGTTTTCAGTTCCGGCATGTAGAGTTCGCCGAACTGCTTGTAGGTGTGGGTCGAGGGAACCACCGCCTTGCCCTGCCAAAGTGCCTCGTTCAGTGTGTCGCGGTCGACGGCGAGGCTGAGCGCCTGGCGGAATTTCGGGTTCTTCATCACTTCGTTCTGCGTGTTGAAGATGAGCACGTGGAACAGCGGTGTGACATTGCTTGCAACCTGCAGATTGCTGTCGGCCTCGATGGTCGAAAGCTGATCCGGCGGCACGTTGGTGATGAGGTCGACTTCCTTGTTCTTGAGCGCCGTGATGCGGCTCGCCATTTCCGGGATGTAGGAAACGGAAACCTTGTCGAACGGAGCCTGGTCGCCCCAGAACTGCTCCTGGCGTTCCCAGACAATCTTCTCGCCCGGGATGAACTGCGAGATCCTGTAGGGTCCGGTGCCGACCGGCGCCAGCGAGAAGGCCTCGTAATCCGAATCTTCGGCGACCTGCGGATCGCCTGTCAGGCCCTTGATGTACTTCTCGGGCACGATCATCAGCTGCTGCATGTTGATCAGTGTTTCCCACAGCGGTTCGGGACGCTTGGCAACGATGCGGATCGTGTAGTCATCGACCTTCTCGGCACGGTCGAAATTGCCCAAGCGGTCCTTGGCGCGGACGATGTAAGGCTTGAAGGCCGGCTGGAACATGCGGTTCAGCGAGAAGATCACGTCATCGGCGGTCATCTTGTCGCCGTTCTGGAAATAGACGTCGTCGCGGAGTTTCAGCTCCATGACTGTCGGCTCGATCAGTTTCCATTCGGTCGCAAGACCCGGGCGGAAGCTCGATTCTGCCTTGTCGGCATCCTTGTCGATCAGGACGTCGAAGGTGTTGTAGTAGAACTGCGAACCCACGTTGGAATGGTCGCGGCCCGGATCGAGGTAGGACGGCATGTTCGCCGAGCCGACCTTCAGTTCCGCTGAAAAAGCGCTTCCGCTTGCCAACGCCAGAAGCGCCGAGGCGATGATCATTTTGGTCTTCATGATTGTCTCCGTTACAGGGCTTGAAGTTCCGGACGGCTGGAATGGCCGCCGGCAGTCAGGGTGGGCGGTTGTCCGCCACTTGTTGTCTTGGCGCGCTCAGCGGTCCCGCAGGCGCACATCCATGCGGTCGCGCAATCGGTCTCCGAGCATTTGCACGACAAAGGTGACGGACAGGATGAGAATGGCGGGGGCAGCGACGATCCAGGGCGCCGTGTGCATGTAATCGCGGCCGATGCCGACCATGGAACCGAGCGTGGCGGTGGGCGGCCTTAGACCGAGACCGAGGAAGGACAGGCTCGATTCCAGCAGCACGATGTTGGAGAAGTTGAGCGTGAACATCACCACCAGCGGCGAGATCACGTTCGGCACGATATGCCGGAAGGCGATCCTGAGCGGCGATGCGCCGGCTGCGCGCGATGCTTCGATGAACGGCATTTCGCGCAGCTTGAGCACTTCACCGCGGATGATCCGCGCATATTGTTCCCAGTAAGCAACCCCGAGCACGACAATCAGGACCTGCAGATCGCTGCCGAAGATGGCGACAGCCAGCAGGGCAACAAGGGTGAAGGGAACGGCGATCTGGATGTCGACCAGCGCCATGATGACGGCGTCAGGCCGCCCTCC
>JAHJUC010000063.1 GCA_018829385.1 Alphaproteobacteria bacterium | reverse complement strand
GGCTTGCGCGCGTCGGCCGGATCGCGGCTCGTGGCCCAGGCGCCGATGCCGCCTGCCGCCAGGATCACCCCGCCGCCGAGGATCGTCATGAATTTTCGTCTGCTGGTCATGTTGGGCTCCATATCGTTTAGCGATAAACTATATTGTTTAGCACTGAACGATATGTCAAGCCCGAACCGGCGGAGGCCGGCGCGGTGACCGGCAGCGCCTCCGGACACCCCACGGCAAGGCAGACGGGTTTTTCCAGAGTCCGCTTATTCGGACCGGCACAGGCTTTCGAGCCAGCGCACGGTGGCGGGAAGCCGTTCGGTGTGATTCCGCACCTCGAGGATCAGCCGCGGCGTCTCCTCAAGCCCGTCGAGCGCGTCGAGCAGCGGCGTCCAGCTGATCCGCCCCTCGCCCGGGTGCCAGTGGCGGTCGGCGTAGCCGTCGACATCCTGCAGGTGGACATGGCCAAGATGACCGGCGGCGGCGGCGATGAAGTCGTTGACCGGCGGTCCCTGGTAGCGCCCATGCGCGAGATCCGCATGACCGGTGTCGATCGAGATTCTCAGGTTGGGGTGATCGATCTGGCGCACCAGCTCGACGCGGGTCGCAGGATCGGTATCGTCGATGTTTTCCAGCATCAGCGTGCAGCCGGTATCGGCGGCGCGCTTGAGCACTGGCTCAAGGCAGTCAGCGGCCGCCGAAAACATCAGCCCCAGGACATCGGGATAGTTCCGGTGGTTGAGCAGGTGCCAGTAGGTGAACGGGCTGTGGATCACCATGTGCGTCGCCGATAGGCTCTCGGCGATCTCCAGTCCCTTGAGGAAGCGCTCCTGGATGACCGCGCGGATCGCCCGGTCGGGGTTGGACAGATCAAGCCCGAAGAACGGACCATGGATGCCGCGCTGGCCCCGGTGCGGCTCAAGCGCGCTTTTGTACCTGCCGACAAGCTCCGAGCAGTCGCCGGCAATCACCTCCGGGAAAACGAAATCCTGGATCTCGATCGGCCGGTCGGCATCGCAGATCCAGCCTTTGAGGGATTGATAGCTGTCGAATTTGACGGCCGCGCCAAAGGTCGAAAGGGTCATCGGAGAAATCCTTATTTGATGCCGGCGCGCATGAAGCTTTGCACGAACTGGCGCTGGAAAAGCAGGAACCCCAGCAGAAGCGGCGCGGAGGTCATGAGCGTCGCGGCGTTGATCACCGCCCATTCGGTGCCGCTGTCGGTGGTGGCGAAAATCGACAGGCCGACGGTCAGCGGCCGGGTTTCGACGGAATTGGTGATGATCAGCGGCCAGAGGAAATTGTTCCAGTGGTGGCTCACCGACACCAGCCCGAAGGCCAGCATCGCCGGCTTGCCGAGCGGCACATAGACCCGCCACAACAGCCCCAGGAGCGAACAGCCCTCCACCCTTGCAGCCTCGTCGAGTTCCTTCGGGATGGTCATGAAGGTCTGCCGCAACAGGAAGATCGCAAAGCCCGAGGCGAAGTATGGCAGCCCGATGGCGATGATCGTGTCGACCAGGCCGAGCGCCCGCATGGTCTTGTAGTTTTCGACCAGCAGGATGTCGGGCATCACCAGGAGCTGCATCAGGATCAGCGTGAACAGGAACGTCTTGCCGGGAAACTCCAGCCGCGCAAAGGCGAAGGCCGCCAGCGTGCACAGCACCAGCTGCGCGCTCAGGATCATGGTGACCAGCAGGATGGTGTTGAGGAAGTAGCGCGCGAACGGCGCCTGCGCCCAGGCGGATCTGAAATTGTCGAGCGTGAGCGGCGCCATGAGCTCGAACCGCGCCTCGAAGGCGGGCGGATGGAACGCGGCCCAGATGGCATAGGCCAGCGGAATGATCCAGATCAGCGCCAGCAGCGCGCCGCCGCCGCGGATCAGCAGGCGGTCGTAGAGGGTCTCGCCGATCATTTGTAATGTACCCGTCTGTCAGCGAGGAAGAACTGGCCGATGCCCACCACCGACAGGATCGCGATCAGCACCACCGTCAGCGCGGCCGCGTAAGCCGTGTCCCAGAACCTGAACCCGGTCTCGAAGATGTAGTAGAGCAGAAGCATGGTCGCGCTGTCCGGCCCGCCCTTGGTCATGACGAAGACATGGTCGACCAGCCGGAAGGCGTTGATCACCGCGTTGACCGAGACGAACAGCGTCGTCGGCATGATCAAGGGCAGCGTCACCCGGCGAAAGAAGGTCAAGCGGCTGCAGCCCTCGATCGCCGCCGCCTCGCGCAGCGACTGCGGGATTGTCTGCAGTGCGGCGAGGAAAAAGATCATGAAGAACCCCGCCTCCTTCCAGATCGTCACCGCGGCGACCGAATAGAGCGCGGTGTCGGGCTGGCCGACATAATTGGCCGACGGCAACCCGAAGAACAGACGGATCTGGTCAATCAGCCCGAAGCCGGGCGCATAGAAGAACAGCCAGATATTGGCGACCGCGATCAGCGGCAGCACGGTCGGCGTGAAGAACGCCATCCGCACCAGGCTGACGCCGCGGAACGAGCGGTGCACCAGCAGCGCCATGGCGAGCGACAGCGCTATCGAGGCCGGAATGGTGATCAAAGCGTAGATAGCCGAGTTGACCATCGCCTTCACGAAGATCGGATCCTCGAGCATCTTCTGGTAATTGCCCAGTCCGGTGAATGCCGCCGCGCGGCGTCCCTTTCCGGTGGTGAAGAAGCTGTCGATCAGGGTGGTGACGGCGGGCAGATGCGTGAATGCGATCAGGAACACGAACGCAGGCAGCAGCATCAGCCAGGCATATAACCAGGTGCGTCGGTTCATCTGCGATCCTAGAATGAAATGGCGGGGCGCGCCTCGAAGGAACGCCCCGCCGGGAGCGATGTCAGTGATAGGCCTTCAGGATGGC
>JAHJUC010000508.1 GCA_018829385.1 Alphaproteobacteria bacterium | reverse complement strand
CCGCACGCTGCTCAAGGCCAGGCGCCGCGGCAAGGCGGCGGCGAAACTCCATATCCGCATCGTCGGGCTGTTCTCGATCGTGGCCATCCTGCCGGCCATCCTGGTGGCCATCGTCGCCTCGGTCACGCTCGATGTCGGGCTCGACCGCTGGTTCTCGATCAGGACCAAGTCGATCGTCAATTCGTCCTTGTCGGTTGCGCAGGCCTACGTTCTTGAAAACGCGCGGTTTCTGCAGGGCCAGACGGTGTCCATGGCCAATGATCTGGACAATGCGCGCTCGCTCTATTCGCTCGACCGGGTCGGCTTTACCCAGTTCATGACCCGCCAGGCGACCGGCCGCGGACTGCTGGGCGCGTTCCTGATCCGCGAGGATGGCAGCGTCATCCTGCAGGCCGACATCGAGACCGAGCGGCCATTGCCGGCGGTGCCGGAACAGGCGCTCAGCGATGCGGTCAAGGGCCAGCCGACGCTGATCCCGCCCGGCGTCACCAACCTGGTTGGCGCGCTGATCCCGCTGCAACAGATCAGCGACACGCTGCTCTACACCGTGCGCGTGGTCGACCCTGAAGTCATGCGCTCGATGCGGCTGATGGAGGAGGCGACCGAGGAATACCAGACGCTGGAGCAGGGCCGCGCGTCGCTGCAGCTGGCCTTCGGCATTCTCTATCTCGGCTTCGCCCTGATCGTGCTGCTGTCGGCGATCTGGACCGCGATCGCGGTTGCCGACCGGCTGGTGCGCCCGATCCGGGTGCTGATCGGCGCGTCCGACGATGTCGCCAGCGGCAATCTCGACGTGGTGGTGCCGGTGCACGCCTCCGACGGCGATGTCGGTTCGCTGGCGCAGACCTTCAACAACATGATCGTTCAGATCCGCACCCAGCGCGACGAGATCCTGTCGGCAAAGGACCAGATCGACGACCGGCGGCGCTTCACCGAAGCAGTGCTGTCGGGGGTGTCTGCCGGCGTCGTCGGCGTCGATCACAATGGCGAGGTCACCATCGCCAACCGCTCGGCCTGCGAGATCCTGGGCGGCGGCGAAGCCGAAGTCATCGGCCATCATTTCACCCGGCTGGCGCCGGAGTTCGAGACCGTCATGGCGGAAGCCTCCATGCGGCCGCGTTCGGCAACCATGGCGCAGGTCACGCTCTACCGGGGCGGCAAGGAGCGCACGCTCAATGTCAAGGTGACCCGCGAGGAAAGCCATGACGGGCTTGAATCCTTCGTTGTCACGCTCGATGACATCACCGATCTGCTGATTGCCCAGCGCTCCACCGCCTGGGCAGATGTCGCCCGGCGCATCGCCCATGAAATCAAGAACCCGCTGACGCCGATCCAGCTGTCCGCCGAACGCATCCGCCGCCGCTACGGCAAGCAGATCCCCGAGGACGACCGCGCCGTGTTCGACCAGTGCACCAACACCATCGTCCGCCAGGTCGAGGACATCGGCCGCATGGTCGACGAGTTCTCGTCCTTTGCCCGGATGCCCAAACCATCCAAGGTTCGCACCGATCTGCGCGACATCATCAAGGATGCGGCGTTCCTGCGCGAGGTCAGCCGGTCCGATATCGAATTCAGGAACGAATTGCCGGACGAGCCGCTGGTGGGCGAGTTCGACCCGCGGATGCTCGGCCAGGCCTTCGGCAATCTCGTCAAGAACGCCACCGAGGCGATCGATGCCGTCCCCTCCGACCAGAAGCGCTCGGGCAAGCTCATCGTGCTGCGGGCGCACCGCTCCCCCGACGAGCGGGACTACATTGTCGACATCATCGACAACGGCCGCGGCCTGCCTGGCGAGAACCGGCACAGGCTGCTCGAACCCTACATGACCATGCGCGACAAGGGCACCGGCCTTGGCCTCGCCATCGTCAAGAAGATCATCGATGACCACGGCGGCACGATCCAGTTGCGGGACGCACCCGCCGACATTGATGAGGGCAGGGGTGCAATGATAACGGTCCGCCTCCCGGTGGAGGCACGGACCAGCACAGAACAAGAAGAAAACGAAAGGGAACCGGCAGATGGCGTCTGACATTCTGGTCGTTGATGACGAAGCCGACATACGCGATATCGTTTCGGGCATTCTCGATGACGAGGGGCATGAAACCCGTACCGCAGCAGACAGCGATTCTGCGCTGGCGGCGATTTCCGATCGGGTCCCGCGGCTGATTTTCCTCGATATCTGGCTGCAGGGCAGCCGTCTGGATGGCCTTGCGCTGCTCGACGAGATCAAGGCGCGCTATCCCGACCTGCCGGTGGTGATGATTTCCGGCCACGGCAATATTGAAACCGCGGTCTCGGCAATCCAGCGCGGCGCCTATGATTTCATCGAGAAGCCGTTCAAGGCCGACCGCTTGCTGCTGGTCGCAGAGCGGGCGCTCGAGACCTCCAATCTCAAGCGCGAAGTCACCGAGCTCAAGAAGCGGTCCGGCGATCCGGTGGAATTGATCGGCACGTCGGTCGCCGTCTCCCAGCTCAAGCAGTCGATCGACAAGATCGCCCCCACCAACAGCCGGGTGATGATCCTGGGGCCGTCCGGATCCGGCAAGGAGCTGGTGGCGCGGCTGATCCACCGCAAGTCGACGCGGGCCGGCGGTCCCTTCGTGGTACTCAATGCCGCCGCGATCACGCCCGAGCGCATGGAAGTGGCGCTGTTCGGCACCGAGAGTGCGGCGAGCCACGAGCGCAAGGTCGGCGCGCTGGAGGAAGCCCATGGCGGCATTCTCTATCTCGACGAAGTGGCGGACATGCCGCGCGGCACCCAGAGCAAGATCCTGCGGGTGCTGGTCGACCAGCAGTTCGAACGCGTCGGCGGCACCAAGCGGGTCAAGGTGGATGTGCGCATCCTGTCCTCGACCGCCCGCAACCTTGAGGAGCTTATTGCCGCAGGCGAGTTCCGCGAGGATCTCTATCACCGGCTTGCGGTGGTGCCGGTGCGCGTGCCGTCGCTGAGCGAACGGCGCGAGGACATCCCCTTTCTGGTCGACACCTTCATGCGCCAGATTTCCGAACAGGCGGGCATCCGCAACCGGCGGATCGGCGATGATGCGCTGGCGGTGATCCAGGCCCATACCTGGCCTGGCAACATAAGGCAGCTGCGCAACTATATGGAACGGCTGATGATTCTGGCCCGCTCCGATGGCCCGGATACCGTCATCCGCGCCGACATGCTGCCCGACGATGTCTCCGACATGCTGCCCAAGACCTCGGCCGCGGGCTCAAACCACATCATGACGCTTCCCTTGCGCGAGGCGCGGGAGCTGTTCGAGCGCGACTATCTGATCGCCCAGATCAACCGGTTCGGCGGCAACATTTCCAGAACTGCCGAATTTGTGGGGATGGAACGGTCCGCCCTGCATCGCAAATTGAAATCGCTTGGCGTATAAGCGGCGCGAGGCGGCTCACACCGCATCATGTCAATGACGCAATAGGGGTCGGCAATGAAAGTGATCATTTGCGGTGCGGGACGGGTCGGTTACGGCATCGCCGAACGGCTGGCGGCCGAGGACAACGATGTCTCGGTGATCGACACCTCGGCGACGCTGGTCCAGGCCATTCGTGACACGCTGGATGTGAGAAGCTATGTCGGCCACGGCGCCCATCCCGACGTGCTGGCCCAGGCCGGCGCCGACCAGGCCGACATGAT
>JAHJUC010000062.1 GCA_018829385.1 Alphaproteobacteria bacterium | reverse complement strand
CTGGCTCGGCGGGATCGGGTAGCCGCCCGATGCGGCGAGATCCCGGGCGCGCTGCTCCCATTCCTCCTGCGGCACGAGAGCGTCGACGCGGCTCTTGCCGAGATCGATGCGGATCCTGTCGCCGTTGCGCAGCAGCGCCAGCCCGCCGCCGGCTGCGGCCTCCGGCGAGGCATTGAGGATCGAGGGCGATGCCGACGTACCCGACTGGCGGCCGTCGCCGATGCAGGGCAGGGCGGTGATGCCTTTCTTGAGCAGGTAGCTCGGCGGGCGCATGTTGACCACCTCGGCGCCGCCCGGATAGCACAGCGGCCCCGCGCCGCGCATCACCAGGATCGAGTTCTCATCGATCGCCAGGCTCGGATCGTCGATCATCCGGTTGTAGTGTTCCGGCCCGTCAAACACCACGGCGACCCCCTCGAAGGCGTCCTTGTCATCCGGATTGGAGAGGTACCTCTCCCGGAACTCCGGCGAGATCACCGAGGTCTTCATGATGGCGCTGTCAAACAGCGAGCCCTTGAGATTGAGGAAACCCGCCTCCTGCATCAGCGCATTGGCAATCGGCCGGATCACGTCGGGGTTCTCGGTTTCGCGATTGGCGCAGTTTTCCCCAATGCTGCGGCCGTTGACGGTCAGCGCGTCCGGATGCGGCAGCAGATTGGCCTTGATCAGTTCGGCCACGACGGCGGGAACGCCGCCGGCCCGGTGGAAGTCCTCGCCCAGATAGGTCCCTGCGGGCTGCAGGTTGGTCAAGAGCGGCACATGGTGCCCCAGCGTCTGCCAGTCGTCATTGGAAAGCTCGACGCCGATGTGCCTGGCGATCGCCATCACATGGATCGGAGCATTGGTCGACCCGCCGAGGGCCGAGTTGGTGACGATGACATTCTCGAAGGCCTGGCGGGTCATGATGTCCGACGGCTTGAGATCCTCGCGCACCATGTCGACGATGCGTTTGCCGGTGGCGTAGGCCATTTGTCCGCGTTCCCGGTAGGGCGCCGGGATGGCGGCCGATCCCGGCAATTGCATCCCGAGCGCTTCGGCCAGCGAATTCATCGTCGAGGCCGTGCCCATGGTGTTGCAGTAGCCGACCGAAGGCGCCGACGAGGTGACGAGTTCGGCGAACTGCTCGTCGTCGATCTTGCCTTCGGCGTGCAGTTCCCGCGCCTTCCAGATCACCGTGCCCGAGCCGGTGCGTTCGCCGCGGAAATAGCCGTTGAGCATCGGCCCGACCGAGAATGCGATTGCCGGAATGTTGACGGTGGCGGCCGCCATCAAGAGCGCCGGCGTGGTCTTGTCGCAGCCGATCGTCAGCACCACGCCGTCGAGCGGATAGCCGAACAGCGATTCCACCAGCCCCAGATAGGCAAGGTTGCGGTCGAGCATCGCGGTGGGCCGCTTGCCGGTTTCCTGGATCGGATGCACCGGGACTTCGAGCGGCACGCCGCCATTGGCGATGATGCCGTCGCGAATGCGCTTGGCAAGTTCGATGTGATGGCGGTTGCACGGAGACAGGTCCGATCCCGTCTGCGCTATCGCGATGATCGGTTTTCCCGACTGCAACTCGTCGCGCGTCAGCCCGTAATTGACGTAGCGTTCGATATAGAGCGCCGTCATTTCCCGGTTCTCGGGATTGTCGAACCAGAGCTGTGAACGCAGCGGGGGCTTTTTCTTGTCATTTGACATCTTGGTCTCCAATACCGTTTGGCGGGCATTACAAATCGTATGGCGTTGCCGAATGCGGCGGCTTCACACTGGCCGGCATCGCCCGGCGGACCGCAGTGTTAGCAGCCTCGCGTCCGGACATAAATCGAATACACCGATGTGGTCGCACAGACTGCAAGACGATTCCGGTTGGGGCCGGAGAAACACACGCTCGAAACCACCTCGGGCAACATCGACTCGAAGCCCGTCGAACAGGCCGCAGTCGCATATCGCGAAATCCGTTCCGGCGCATCACCCGGCCCTTCCGTCCATCTCCCGCCGGTCCACAGGGTTTCAAGCCGGACATTGGAATGGAGCAGACCCGAGAAGCGGTCGTCGTTGACCTGGTAGAGCGGTGGAGTGGAGTGTGTCACGAATGCACCTTGTTGCCGCGTCCGTAGACCAGAAGCATTGAGATGATGACCGATCCATAGATGACCTGGCGGCCGGCCTCAGGCATCTGCATGATGGAAAGCACCGAGTTCAGGAGTACGATGAGAATGACGCCGATCAGCGTGCCGATGTAGCGGCCCTGACCGCCGAGAATGCGGGTGCCGCCGATCACCACGGCGGCGATTGCAGGCAGCAGGAAGGGGTTTCCCATGCCCTGGTAGGCCCTGGCCGAATAGCCCGCAAGCATGACCCCGGCGAGGGCGGCGCAGATGCCCGAAACGACAAACGAGCCCAGGATCACCCGCCGCGTCCTGATGCCGGAGAGATAGGCCGCGACCTCGCGGTTGCCGGTCACGTAGATCTCGCGGCCGAAGGCGGTGCGCTTGAGCATGACGGCAATGACGACAGACACTGCCAGCCAGACAAAGATGGCGCTCGGAATCCCGAGAAACCTGTCCGACGCAAGCGTCCGCATCAGCGGCGTTGCACTGTCCTGCGGCGCAAAGCCTCCGGTGTGCGCCACCATCAGGCCGCGCAGCACCGAATCCACGCCAAGCGTGAAGATCATCGAGGGAACCCTGAGATAGGCGACGCCGAAGCCGTTGACCAGGCCGACGGCGGCGCCCACGGCGATACCCGTCGGAATGGCCATCTCGCCTCCGACGGTGGTGGCCATCATCGCCGCCGCCGTCATCGTCCAGGCGACGCTGAGATCGATGTGCCCGAGCAGGATGACCACCATCATGCCGGCAGCCACGATCCCGAGGAACGATCCCGTCTGCAATTGCTGCAACAGATAGCCCGGAGACAACAGCGGCGCCGAGCCTTGCGTGGAAAGCGTGTAGACGGTTCCGATGCTCAGGATCACCAGGATGAAGGCCGAGGCGATCACCATCGGCTTGTCTTCGGCTTTCAGGCTCGGGATATGAAATGCCATGTCCTCGCCTCCTATCTGAACAGGTTGAGCTGGTTCTTGACCCGCAAGGTTCTGAAAGCGCCGAGACTGACGGCGGCCAGCAGCACGAGCCCCTCGACCAGAGGCTGGAGCAGCGGATCGATCGAGACGATGCGGAAGTAGAACGAAATGACCCTGAGGATCAGCGCGCCGACAAGCGAGCCGATGGCCCCGCCGACCCCGCCGAGCAGCGACGTGCCCCCGACCACGACAGCGGCGATCGAATTGAGCGTGTAGGCGCCGGCCTGCGTGATGTCGGCGTTGCCCGACGATGTCTGGATGGCGAGATAGAGCCCGCCGCAGGCGGCAAAGAAGCCCGCCAGGGTGAAGGCCGCGATCTTCGCCCGGTTGATCGGCAGACCGGACATGTAGGCAGCGCCTTCCGCCGAACCGATGGCATAGATGGTGCGGCCGGTCACCGTGCGCTTGAACGGCAGCCAGACGCCGAATGCGATCACGACAACGATCAGCAGCGGAACCGGGATCCAGGAAATTGTCTGGAACCAGCCAGCGTCCGCATCAAACAGCCCGTAAGTGTCGACAAATTCATACAGGTCGTTGGTCAGCGCCCAGCTTATGTCATCATCGACATTGCCGCCTGGCACCGGCCGGATGAACAGCGCCAGCCCGACGGCGACGGCGCCGGTCGCCAGCGTGGCGATGATCGGCTGCAGCCGGCCATAGACGACGATCAGCCCGTTCATCAGACCGAAGGCGGTCCCGGTCGCAAGAGTGATGATCATTCCAAGCATGATCTCCAGCGGCGATCCGTTGACCACTTCCGAGGCAATGCAGTTTGCAAGCGTCATCACGGCGCCAACCGAAAGGTCCAGTCCGCCCAGCAGCACCGGCACGGTCTGCGCCATGGCCAGGAACACGATGGCCACGGATTCATTGCTGTTCTGGATCAGGACCGCGGCCGAAAAGCCGCGCGGATGCAGCATGTTGTAGACGAGATAGAGCGCCACCAGCATCGCGATGGCGCTGTAGAAGGCAACATTCTGCCTCATGTTCGTGGCGAGCGCGGAGCGTTTGTCAGCCATGCCGTGCTCCTGCGGCTGGCAGCGATGACTGCGTGCCCACATTGAGCGAGGCCGCGACGATGGCTTCCTCGGT
>JAHJUC010000061.1 GCA_018829385.1 Alphaproteobacteria bacterium | reverse complement strand
GTTCGTGATCCTTGCGGCATTCATCGTAAGGCCGGTGGCCTTCAAGTACCGCTCCAAGCGCGACGACGTGCGCTGGCGGACGTCCTGGGACTGGGCATTGTTTGCCAGTGGCGCGATCCCCGCCCTTTTGTTCGGCGTCGCAGTCGGCAATGTGATCCAGGGCGTTCCGTTTCATTTCACCGATGATTTGCACACCATCTATGAGGGGGCGTGGTACACCAAGTTCATCGGCCTGCTCGATCCTTTCTCGCTGCTGGCAGGCGTGGTGTCGCTGTCGATGCTGGTGATGCATGGCGGCGCCTGGCTGACGCTGAAGGCAGAAGGCAATGTGCGTGACCGGGCCCGCCGTTTCGGCTCCATCGCGGCGCTTGTCGCGGTGGCGGCCTATGTTCTGGCCGGCGCCTGGATGGCCGTCGGGATCGAGGGCTACCGCATCGTCGGTGATTACCTGACCACCGGCCCGTCCAATCCGCTGCATTTCGAAGTGGAGAAGACAGCGAGCTGGCTCACCGCCTATTCGGACCGCCCCTGGATCGCCATTGCCCCCATCATGGGCATTGCCGGCGGCCTGCTGACGTTCCTCGGCCTCCGAGCCGGGCGCGAGGTCTCGACATTGCTGGTCTCCAAGATGGCGATCCTCGGCGTGATCTCGTCGGTCGGGCTGACGATGTTCCCGTTCATCATGCCGTCCTCGTCCGACCCGCAGTCGTCGCTGACGGTCTGGAACAGCTCGTCCTCGCACATGACCCTGTTCATCATGCTGGTGGTGACCGTGATCTTCATGCCGATGATCCTGGCCTACACGGCATGGGTCTACAAGGTGCTGTGGGGCAAGGTCACCGAGGCCGACGTCACCGACAATTCTCATTCCGTCTACTGATCAGGAGGCTCAAGATATGTGGTATTTCGCCTGGTTGCTGGGTCTTCCGCTGGCCGCAATGTTCGCCGTCGTCAACGCCATGTGGCTGGAACTGCAGGAAGACAGCCGCATGATCAACGATCAGGGCGGCAGTCCTCCGCAAGGCAAGACGCGGCGCTGATCCGCAACCCCTCCCCGACCATGAAGGGCGCCGCAAGATCGTGGCGCCCTTCTTTGTTCCGCCCGTGTGGATCAGACCATGGAACTCATGCGACATTTCTCCGGTCCGCTGCGGCAACCTCGGCCGGGGTGTCGCATTTCGTCCATTTGAGATCTCCGGCATAGCGCCAGGCAAGACGACCCTCTTCATTCATCGCGAAAAGATGAAGCCAGCGATTGTCGAACAGGGCACGCACCTCCTCATGACGGCTCAGGATGTCGTTCATGGCCTCGCGGGGCGCGTTGATGCAGACCGACAGGCGCAACGGTTCATGAGCATGCTTCTCGCCGTCATGCACGGACTGCCATGGCAATCCGCTGCGCAGCAGTCCACCATTGCCTTCATAGACCCCGATGCCGCCAACGACATTGTGCAACAGCTTGTTGCCGGCGCCAAAACTGTCTGGCGCCACCGTTGAGCCGTAATATTGCAGGCTGATCCAGCTCGCCACGACGACAGGCGCGGTCATGATGAGTTCGAGCACGCTGAATCCGCTGCTGCTGTCATGATGCCAGTCGTAATCATGCAGGAAGGCGCGCCCCTCGAGATTGCGCATCGCCGTATGGACACGCGGCGCCGCGATGAATGCCTTGCAGCCCGCCAGCGCCCACTCGGGACGAACCTCGGCCCAGTCCCGCGCACGCATGGCGATCTTGTCGGCGTTAGCCGCATGCGGCAGGCGCAGGGCGCGCTCTCCGCGAACGATCTTCCCCGCGAGCACCAGCCAGTCGCGAACTTGCCGGAGCTCCGCCAGATGCGATTTGGCCGCACTGTCGCTATCGTAAAGCGTGACCGCGTCTGTCGTCGTGTCGTGCAGGGCCGCAACGAAAAGCGTATCATCAGGGATCGCTATTCCGCGCCCGGCGAGCCCGATGCGCACCTGCGCATCATTGAGCAGTTGCGCCAGCAGGCGGGCATTGACCTCGCCGGAATGCCCCCCGCATGCGCCGCACTGCAGTCCGCTTTCAAACGGGTTGTTCACGACGCTCGCGCCGTGCCCTGCCAGCAGGACGATCCGGGCAAACCCGCCGGTCAGCGACATCGCCCGCAGCACTGTCTCCGCTGATTGGATCTTCGTCTTGATTTCGAGTTCCGGCACGAAACGCGGCGCCAGGTCGCCGAAACGCTTGGGCGCGTTCAGCCCCAGCCCATCGCGCACAAGTTTGCCGGCGTAGACCGGCCCCATCGCCTCGACGAAGGCGAACGAGGACACCGCCGCCAGCTTGAACCGGCCCCAGGCGCGCTTCGACCGCGCCGCATAACGCGCGGCGAGGTCTTGGGCCTCACCGGCCTTGCCACCGGAACAGGAGCTTGTCGCCGGATTGAGAAGCACCGGCAGACGCAGTTCGTCCACGTCCGAGGCAAATCCCCTGTGTCTGACTGAGACGCCGAAAAACCCTGCGAAACCCAGCGTGCGGATCGATGGATCGATCGCTTCCAGCGCGCGCCGGAAGACTTCCGACCGCACATCGATGCAGAAGGCGGCCTGCAGCGCTGGTCGCGCATCATCCACCACGGCAGAAGCCTCGACCGCAAGCGTGTCGGAAAGACGACGTTGCGCGGCAAGTTCGATTGCTTCCTGCAGGATCGCATCGATGACGCCTGCTTTGTCGGGCCTGACCGGTGTCTCGTGGATGGCGCGGACCGTCGCCCACTTCTCTTCGATCTCAGTCTCGTGCTTGAGATACAACGCCTCTTCCCACAACAGCCGGATCGCCAAGAGGTCGGTGATCATCCGGCTCTCGCTGCCGGTGAGTTCCGCCCGCCAGAGCTCGTAGCGCGCATATTGGGCCCAGCCGCCAAGCGAGAAGAGCAGCTGGTGGAAATAGGTCGGCAAGGCCGCCTCGGTGAGGCCCAGCCGGTCGACGGCCCGTGCAATCGCAGCCATCGGCCTGTCCGGCGCTTCTGCCGCCAGCCGGGCAAATCCCTTGAGCCCCATGATCTCCGGCGTGAGATCGTGGGTGGCAAAGGATTGGAAAGCGGCCCATGCCGATTTTCCCCGCGGCGCGGCCCACAAGGCCTGCCCGCGATCGAAATAGCCCGCGGCCCAGACACCGAAGCGCTCGGCCAGCAGACCGGGCCAGTCGCAACCATCGATCTCGGCGGCGAGATCGGCGACGGTCGGCAATGGCTGCGGCGCGGGCCGCGGCTCGGACGCCATCGCCTTCAACGCCATCACGTCCGCCGGTTTGCCCGTCTCCGCGCAGCTGGCAAGCGCGGCTGCGAGATCGGCATTCGTGATCTCGCCCGAGGCGATCCGCTCGAGATACCAGGCGCGCGGCATCGTTACGTGAACCCCGCCGATACGGGACAGCAGAGCCCCGGTCTGGGCGAGCGTGGCGCTCGTCTGGCCCAGAAACGGATTGACCGCGACCGACGACGCCAGCGGCCAGAGCGGAGGGATCTGCCGCGCCGCTGCATCAGCGGAAGCTTCAAGCGTCACCAGAGCGGAATCATGGATGTCTTCGAATGTCATTGCAGGTCTCTTTCTCGGGTTCAGGATGTCCGCCGGACCGACCAGTTGCCGGCAAGGCGGTCGAAGACGGCATTGGCGTAAAGACCGTTCGACAGGTGCACGCGCAGGCCGGCAGCCGCGGGATGGTTGGACCACAAGGGAAACATCGCCTGGGCGATCGCCACCAGGCCGAAGCTTGAGACGGCCAGGATGATCAGCAGCCATTCCAGCGGCTCGGGCGACGGTGCGGGCGGCAGGGTTCCCTCGGTCACCCAGCTTGCGCCCGTCTGCAACGCAAAATAGCTGACCGAGGTGGCAAGCGAGTAGACCGCCGTGCGCCGGGTAAGCGCGCGCGGCGCCGCGTCGGCAAGACCCTGCGCCAGCAGGTAGGCGACGCCGAAAATTAGCATTGCACCGAGCGCAATCGCCTGCGGCGACTTGCTCTCAAGGCCAAAACCGAACCCGATGGCGGCATAGATGATCAACGCCACACCGAAAGACCGGAGCACCGCGGCACCATCCGGGATGGCGATCGGTCCCGGGCGCTGCAGCGCGGCCACAGTTTCGACGGCTGTGCCCGAGGCCAGGAAGGCATGTGCCTTGTAGAGCGAATGCGCAACGATATGCAGCAGCGCCAGCGGAAACAGCGCCAGGCCGCACTGCATGATCATGAAGCCCATCTGCGCAATGGTCGACCAGGCAAGCGAAGTCTTCACCGCAGGCTGGGCAAGCATCGCCAATCCGCCGAGCAGGGCGGTAAAGCCGCCGATCATCACCAGCACCGCCAGAACGCCCGGCGCCAGCAGCATCACATCGGCGAACCGGATGAGCAGAAAACCGCCGGCATTGATGACGCCGGCATGCAGCAGCGCCGAAACGGGCGTCGGGGTTTCCATGACTTCGGTGAGCCAGCCATGGCTCGGAAACTGGGCCGACTTGAGGATTGCCGCAAGCGCAAGGAACGCAGCCGCCCAGAAGGCGCCCAGGGGCATCACCCCCTCCTTCGCTGCAGACAATATTGTGGCGATGTCGATTGTCTCATAACCGAAGGCGAGCAGGCCGGCAGCCATGACAAGTGCCCCGTCGCCAAGCCGGGCGACGATGAATTTCTTGCGCGCCGCCCGGACCGCCCCGGTCCGGCCGGAGAAATGCAGCAGCAGATGGTGCAGAAACACGCTGGTCCCGATCCACGAAGCTACCAGCAGCACCAGGTTCCCCGAAAGCACCAGAAGCAGAACCGACGTCAGCGTGAGGCACAGCCATCCGGTAAACCGCCCCTGCCGGTCGTCACCATCGAGATAGGTGGCGCTGAACCGGATCACCACCGAGCCGATGAACGAGACCAGCAGCAGCATGGTGACGCTCAGCACATCGAGCCGGAAGCTGATGATCCCGAGGAGGCCAGAACCGGCGGCCCAGGTCTGCGATCCGTTCAGGGTCAGAACAGCCAGACCTGCCAAGGAGGCGAGCAGCGCGACAATGCTTGCAACCCCTGCCGCCATCTTGGCTCGCCGCGGCCTCAATCCGGGATCCAGTCTGCTGACACCAGAAGCCGCGGCGAGGGCCATCGGCCCGCCGAGAGCCAGGAGAACGAGGGGAAACTGCATGCGGACCTCCAGTGCGATGTTGATGCGCGCACCGGATAGCAGCAGATTTTTCATTTATTAAATTCATTGTTTATGCTGTATCGTTTCTCATTGGAGAACGATCGCATGAGCCAGCTCAACTACAATCACCTGCGATACTTCTGGGCGGTGGCGCACGAAGGCAATCTGACCCGCACGGCAGAGAAGCTGAAT
>JAHJUC010000507.1 GCA_018829385.1 Alphaproteobacteria bacterium | reverse complement strand
GCTGGGACGGCTGAGCACGACCACCAATTACGACGACATTGCCGATGCCGACCTGGTCATCGAGGCGGTGTTCGAGGAGATGTCGGTCAAGAAGGTGGTGTTCGGCAAGCTTGACGAGGTGATGAAGCCCGGCGCCATCCTCGCCAGCAACACCTCCTATCTCGATGTCGACGAAATCGCTCAGATGACCAAGCGGCCGTCGGACGTGCTGGGGATGCACTTCTTCTCTCCTGCCAATGTGATGAAGCTGCTGGAAATCGTCCGCGGCAAGGAAACCGCCCCGGACGTGATCGCCACCGCGCTGGCGCTCGGCAAGCAGATCGGCAAGGTGCCGGTGGTCGTCGGCGTCTGCCACGGCTTTGTCGGCAACCGCATGTTGTCGTCACGCTCGGCCGAAAACGAGTCACTGCTGCTTGAAGGCGCCTCGCCCGCCGACGTCGACAAGGCGTTTCTCGATTTCGGCTTCTCCATGGGCCCGTTCGCGATGGGCGACCTCGCCGGGCTCGACATCGGCTGGCGGACCCGCAAGTCGCTCGGCCAGACCGCCGCAATCGGCGACGCGCTGTGTGAAGCAGGGCGCTACGGCCAGAAGACCGGCAAGGGTTTTTACAGCTACGAGGACGGGCCGCGCGACGGAAAGCCCGATCCGTGGGTCGATGCGCTGATCAAGGAGAAGGCCAGGGAGCTCGGCGTCAACCGGCGCAGCATCAGCGCCGACGAGATCATCGAGCGGACGATCTACCCGATGATCAACGAGGGCGCACGGATCCTGGAAGAAGGCATCGCACTGCGGCCATCCGACATCGACATCGTCTGGATCAACGGCTACGCCTTCCCGATCGGCAAGGGCGGCCCGATGTTCTGGGCGGAACAGGCTGGCCTCGCACACATCGTCGAGCGGCTCGAATACTGGCACGGCAAGACCGGCAACCCGGTGTTCGAACCGTCGGAACTGCTGCGCAAGGCGGCGAAGACCGGCGGATCGCTGGCATCGGCAATGGCCGGCAAGGACGACGTCGCATGACCGCCGGGCGGCATGCCTGGGAGGCCTCCTACCCGGACAACATGCGGTGGGATGCCCCTATCGTGACCGGTAGCCTTCCGGACCTGCTCGATGCCGCCGTGGCGGAATGCCCCGAACGGAGCTTGCTCGAGTTCCGCGGCTGGTCGATGAGCTACAGCCAGCTGCGCGATGAAGCGGAGGCCTTCGCCGCGGCGTTGCTGGCGGCGGGCCTTGCCAAGGACCAGACCGTGGCGCTGTTCCTGCCCAACACGCCCTGGCATCCGGTGGCCTTTTTCGGAACGCTGAAATCCGGCGCGCGGCTGGCGCATCTCTCGCCGCTGGATGCGCCGCGCGAACTGGCGCACAAGCTCACGGATTCGGGCGCCCGCACCATCGTGACGACCAATATCGGCGGCATGCTCGCCGGTGCGATCAAGCTGATGGAAGCGGGTCTCGCCGACCGGGTCATTGTCGGAGATGACAGCCGTTTCGGCGGCGACAATCCGGCGCGCGAGCCAATCCCCGAACGCGATGACGTGGTCCGGTTCGACGCATTCTGCGCGAGCGGGACGGCGCCCGGCACCTGGCCGGCGATCAACGAGGACGATATCGCGCTGCTTCAGTATACCGGCGGCACCACCGGTCCGGCCAAGGGGGCGATGCTGACCCATGCGAACCTGACCGCAGCGGTCTCGAGCTACGACATCTGGTTCGAGGCGCTCTACGGCGAACCGGAAGAGGGCGAGAAGGTACTTTGCGTTCTGCCGCTGTTCCACATCTACGCGCTGACCACGATCCTGCTTCTCGGGATCAGGCGGCGGGCACAGATCGTGCTGCACATGCGGTTCGATGCGACCCAGGTTCTCCACGACATCCAGGCCAAGCGGATCACCACGTTTCCCGGGGTGCCGACCATGTGGATCGCGCTTGCCAACCATCCGGACCTGATGAAAACCGACCTCTCCTCGCTCATGCGCTGTTCTTCCGGCGGCGCGCCGCTGCCGGTGGAAGTCGGACAGCGCTTCGAGGGCCTGACCGGCCAGCGCCTGGCCGGCGGCTGGGGCATGACCGAAACCTCGCCGGCAGGCACCAACCTGCTGCCGTTCGGCGAAGCCAAGCCCGGATCGATCGGCATGCCGCTGCCCGGCGTCGAATTGCAGGTCGTCGATCTCGACGATCCGCACCGGATCCTGGCCGTGGGCGAAGTCGGCGAATTGCGGGTGCGCGGCAAGAACGTGACGGCGGGATACTGGAACAAGCCGGGGGAAAACGCGGTGGCGTTCGCCGATGGCTTCTTCCTCACCGGCGATGTCGGCTACATGGCGCCTGACGGTTATTTCTACATCGTCGACCGCAAGAAGGACATGATCATCTCCGGCGGCTTCAACGTCTATCCGCAGATGATCGAACAGGCGATCTACGAACATCCGGCAGTGGGAGAATGCATCGTGCTGGGCATCCCGGACGAGTACCGGGGCGAGGCCGCCAAGGCCTTCGTCACGCTCAAGCCGGGCGCCGAAGCATTCACGCTGGAGGCGCTTGTGGCGTTTCTCGAGGACCGCCTCGGACGCCACGAACTGCCCGCGGCGCTCGAATTCCGCGACGAATTACCACGGACATCGGTCGGCAAATTGTCACGCAAGGAGCTGCGTGACATGGAGAAGAGCAAATCCACGGCCTGACAATCATCGAACACCGAAGACCTTAAAGAACAGAGGAAAATCCAATGCAGGATGCAGTCATCGTTTCAACCGCCCGCACACCGATCGGCAAGGCCTATCGCGGCG
>JAHJUC010000506.1 GCA_018829385.1 Alphaproteobacteria bacterium | reverse complement strand
CGATGACCGCGCTCGAGAGCTTTGCCTTTGAAGAAAAGCGCGGCTCGACGCTGATCGTGCATGAGGCCATCGGGGTCGCCGGCCTGATCACGCCGTGGAACTGGCCGATGAACCAGATCGCCTGCAAGGTGGCGCCGGCGCTGGCGGCGGGCTGCACGGTGGTGCTCAAGCCGAGCGAGATCGCGCCGCTGAGCGGCATATTGTTCGCCGAGATCCTGCACGAGGCCGGCGTGCCCGCCGGCGTGTTCAACCTGGTCAATGGCGACGGGCCGGGCGTCGGCCAGGTGCTGAGTTCCCATCCCGACATTGACATCGTCTCGTTCACCGGCTCGACGCGGGCGGGCATCCTGGTGGCCAAATCCGCGGCCGATACGGTCAAGCGGGTGGCGCAGGAGCTCGGTGGCAAATCGCCCAATCTCATCCTTGCGGACGCCGATCTTCAGTCCGCGGTGACCAATGGTGTTACCGGATGCTTCGGCAACAGCGGCCAGTCCTGCGATGCGCCGACGCGGATGCTGGTGCCGCGCGACCGCCACGAGGAAGCGCTGGCGATTGCGAAGAAGGCAGCCGAGAAGCTGGTGACCGGGGATCCCCGGGATCCCGGGACCAATCTCGGGCCGGTGATCAGCCAGGTCCAGTATGACAAGATCCAGGCCCTGATCGCGTCGGGTATCCAGGACGGCGCGATCCTTGTGACCGGCGGGCGCGACCGGCCCGAGGGCTTGAGCCAGGGCTATTTTGTCAGGCCGACGGTGTTTGGCGGCGTGACCCGCGACATGCGGATCGCGCGCGAGGAGATCTTCGGCCCGGTGCTGTCGATCATGCCCTATGACACGGAAGAACAGGCCATCGAGATCGCCAACGACACGGTCTACGGGCTTGCCGCCTATGTGCAGTCGGGCGAGCTCGAGCATGCGCGCAAGGTCGCGCGGCAGATGCGGGCCGGCCAGGTGCATATCAATTATCCCGACTGGGATCTGTTCGCGCCGTTCGGCGGCTACAAGCAGTCCGGCAACGGTCGCGAATATGCCGACTGGGGCATGCACGACTATCTCGAAACCAAGGCGCTGATCGGCCACGGCTGATCTGTCTGCGCAACTCGTTCAACACTCACTTTCGGACACATCATCATGCGCTATGGATTTATCGGGCTGGGCAACCTTGGCGGCCATCTGGCGGCAAGCCTGCTCAAGGCGGGCTTCGAGGTCACGGTCAACGACCTCGATCCGTCGCTTGGCAAGCGCCATGTCGACATGGGCGGCGCCTGGGCCGCGACACCGGCCGAGCTGGCACGCGACTGCGACGCCATCGTCACCTGCCTGCCGTCGCCCGCGGTGTCGGAAAAGGTGCTCAGGGAGGTGCTGACGACGGCGAAACCCGGCGCCACCTGGATCGAGATGTCGACCCTCGGACGCGACGAGATCCTGCGGTTGGGCGCGATCGCCGCGGAAAAGGGCGTGCGCACCATGGAACTGCCGGTGACTGGCGGCGTGCACCTCGCAGCGCAAGGCCAGATCACCATGCTGGCGGGCGGCGACAAGGATCTGTTCGATCTGCACCTGCCTGCGCTCGAAGCGATGGGAAACCAGATCTTCCATATGGGCCCGCTCGGCAATTCCTCGATCATCAAGGTGATCACCAACATGCTGGCCTTCATTCATCTGAAGGCCTGCGGCGAGGCGCTGATGCTCGCAAAGCGCGGCGGTCTCGATCTTGGCCAGGCCTGGGCGGCGATCAAGGCGTCGTCGGGCAATTCCTTCGTGCACGAGACCGAGGGCGCGCTGATCCTGAACGGCTCCTACGACATCGCCTTCAATATCGACCTGGCGCTCAAGGATCTCGGCTTCGCCATGGAGTTCGGACGGGAATTCGGCGTGCCGCTGGAACTGGCCTCGATGACGGAGCAGACCTATGTCGAGGCGAAGGCCGCCTATGGCGGAAACGCCCAGTCGCCGATGATCGCCAAGCTGCTCGAAGACCGCCTCGGCACCGACCTGCGCGCGCCGGGGTTCCCCGCAAGGCTTGAATGATCCCGAAAGGATCGACCACCGCCTCCTGCGACTGATCCCGGCTGAATGATGTGGATCAATCCGTTCCTGTGCCGCCTGATGCATGATGGCCTCGCCGTACCAGTGTGTCAGGAGGCCTCATGTTCAAGAATGCAGTGCAACTGTTCGAGATCTTCGGCTTCAAGCTGAAGGTCGATCCCAGCTGGCTGCTGATCGCGGCGCTGATCGTCTGGAGCCTGTCGACATCCTATTTCCCCGAAGTCCTGCCAGGCGGGACCGCGACGTTCTACACGGTGCTCGGGATCGTCGCGATGCTCGGCATGTTCGTCTCGCTGATCCTGCACGAGCTGTCGCATTCGCTGGTGGCGCGATCCTACGGTCTCAAGGTCGGCGGCATCACGCTGTTCATCTTCGGCGGCGTGGCGGAACTCGAGGAAGAGCCGCACGATCCGAAGTCCGAGTTCCTGATCGCCATTGCCGGGCCGCTGATGAGCCTGTTGCTGGCCGCGCTGTTCTATGGCGCCTCGGCGCTGGCCGCGCCACAAACCGGAAGCAATTACGCTAGCGCCGTGTTCGGCTATCTGGCGCTGATCAATCTGGTGCTGGCCGTGTTCAACATGGTCCCGGCATTTCCGCTCGACGGCGGCCGGGTGCTCAGGGCGGTGATCTGGGGCGTGACGCGGGACCTGTTGCGGGCGACGAGGATATCGAGCCGCATAGGCTCGGTGTTCGGGCTGTTTCTGATGCTGACCGGCGCGCTTGCCGTGTTCACCGGCGGCGGTGTCGGCGGTTTCTGGCAGATCCTGATCGGTTTCTTCATCCTCAATGCCTCCAACGGCAGCTACCAGAACCTGCTGGTCAAGATGGCGCTGCGCGGCAAGACCGCCAGTCAGCTGATGAGCGGGACGGTTCACGCCATCGATGCCACTGCAACCATTGCAGAGCTGGTCGATGACGTGATGCTGCGCCACGGCGTCAGCTTCGTGCCGGTGCTTTCGGGCGAGGTGCTCAAGGGATATGTCGATACGGCGGGCGTGCGCAGTGTTGCGAGAGAAAACTGGGGGGAGCGGTCGGTCCAGGAGATCACGGTGCCCGCGGAAGCCGACAACACGGTTGCAACGGATACGCCGCTCAACGAAGTGTTCCGGCGCATGACGGCCAATACCAGGCGCAAGCTGATGGTTGTCGAGGGCCGGCGCCTGGTGGGCGTGATCTCGCTTTCGGATCTGATGCATCACCTGGCGCTGGAGCAGGAGATCGGGACCGAGTTCAGGGCCGGCGGCTGAGATCCGCTGTCGTTCGTTTGCGCAATGCGCGGCTGGTCCCGGGCGGTTGATAAAATGCCGGCGGTCGCGAAACCAGGGCAGGGCGGATGATGAAGATACTGATGTTCACCAATACCTACACGCCGCATGTCGGCGGCGTGGCGCGCAGTGTCAGCGAACTGGCGGCGGGGTTGCGGCGGGCCGGCGACGAGGTGCTGGTCGTGGCGCCCGAATACGGAAACACGGCAATCGAGGAGCCCGGGGTCCGGCGAATACCGGCGGTGCAGAATTTTGCGGGAAGCGATTTTTCCGTGCCCCTGCCGCTGTCTCCCGGCCTTGCCGAGGCGACGGAAGCCTTCGATCCCGACATCATCCACAGCCACCATCCGTTTCTGCTGGGAGATACGGCGTTGCGGACGGCGAGCCTTCTCGACGTGCCCGTCGTCTTCACCCATCACACCCGCTACGAGCTCTACGGTCACTATGTGGCGCAGGATTCGGAGCTGCTGAAGCGGCTCGCGCTCAGTCTTTCGCTCGGCTATTGCGACCTCTGCGACGGGGTGATCGCGCCGAGCCGGAGCATCGCGGATTTTCTCGCCGAGCACGGTGTCCGGACGCCCGTCACCGTTGTGCCGACGGGGGTTGATGTCTCCTGCTTTGCCGGAGGCGAGAGAGTGCGCGGCCGCTCCGCGCTGTCTGTTCCCGACGACGTCTTTCTTGCCGGGCATGTCGGGCGGCTGGCGCCGGAGAAGAACCTTGCCTTTCTGGCTGACGCGTTCGTGCTGTTTCTGCGTCGGAATCCCAAAGCGTATGTGCTCATCGTTGGAGACGGTCCATTCCGTGCGGCGATGCAGCAGACGCTTGAAAGGGAGGGCATGGGCCATCGCGCGCATTTTGCCGGCGTGTTGAAAGGCGGAGCTCTTGCCGATGCCTATGCGGCCATGGATGTGTTCGCGTTCTCCTCGTTTTCGGAAACCCAGGGACTGGTGCTGGTGGAGGCGATGACGACAGGGAGCCCGGTGGTGGCACTGGACGCGCCGGGCGCGCGGGACGTGGTGACGGACGGGCTCAACGGCCGTTTGCTTGACGCGGAAACAGATGTGGCGGGGTTTGCCGCAGCGCTTGAGGCGCTTGCGACGGCCGGGGAAAGCCATCGGCAGGCGATGCGCCGCGGCGCGCTGGAGACCGCCGCCGACTACGCGATCGACAAGACCGTTGCGCGAACCCGGGCCTATTACCAGAGGATCCTCTCGGGCGACCGGAGCCGTGGCGCTGAAGATGGCGGTCTCTGGGCGCGCGCCAGGCGGTCGCTTGCGCGGGAAATGGAAATCCTCGGAAACTTTGCCTATGCGGCGGCAGACGCCATTCTGCCGGATGACGATGGAAAGCCGGACGAGCATGGCTGAGCGCATCCGGAAGATCGCGACCTCGATCGGTGTATGGCTTGTTGCCGGCGCCTTTGTCGCGATCCTGCGGATGTGGAGTGCATCGTTTCGCAAGGACACGAGACAACTCGACAGGCTGGACCGCTACATCGCCGAGGGGCACCAGGTGCTGGCGGTGTTCTGGCACGGCAAGTACCTGCCACTGTTTCCGTTGGCGCAAGGCAAGAACGCGGTTGTCATTACCGTGAACTCGTTTCGCGGCAGGGTGATCGCAGAGATCTGCAAGCGCTTCGGCTACCGGCCGGTCCTGCTTCCCACGGAGGCAAACTCGCATGGGTTTTCGGAGCTTGTCAGGCAGGTGAAGGAGAGCGCCAGCCTGATCGCGCTGGCTCTGGACGGTCCCACCGGCCCCCAACACCGCATCCGTTCGGGCGCGCTTACGCTCAGTGCGCTTCACGGCGTGGTGCTGGCGCCCATCGGCGTGGCCAGTTCGCGCAAGATCGTGATGCGATCCCGTTGGGACAGACAGGAGGCGCCGTTGCCGTTTTCCCGGGTCGCCGTGGCGGTCGGGGAGATGATCGGCCTTTCGCAGGCTGGAGAACAGTTAGACATCAAACAACTGGAGCAGGTCGTGCGGGAGAGGATGGATGCGGTTGAACGCGAGGCGGAGTCCATCCTCGATGGGATGAGGCATTGATGGCCCGGATTGCAGGAATCTTTTTGCCCGATTGATGCATGTCAATGGGACGCGATCACCGCGCGGTACTCTCTCTCCCTGACGTTTTGAGAAAATGCCTGCCGGTCCGGTGTCCAGCCAATCGACCGGTCGGACCGTTACCAAGAAACCAAACCTGGAGGTCATCATGAGCATTGTTCGGAACAAGTCCGGCCGCATCGCCGCGGCGCTGGCGTTTTTCCTCGCCTCGGCAACGGCGGCATCGGCATTCACCGCATGTCAGGTCACCGATACCGGCGGCATTGACGACAACAGCTTCAACCAGACGGCGTGGAAGGGTGTCGAGGACGCCAAGACGCAACTGGGCATCGAGGGCCGCTTTCTCGAATCCCAGGCCGAGACGGATTACGAGGCCAACATCAATTCACTGCTCGGCGGCGACTGCGACGTGATCATCACCGTCGGGTTCCTGCTCGGAGACGCGACGAAGAAGGCTGCGGAAGCCAATCCGGAGCAGAAATTCTCGATCGTCGACTTTGCCTATGATCCGGTGATCCCCAATGTCCTGGGCCAGGTCTATGCCACGGACGAGGCGGCATTCCTGGCCGGGTATCTGGCCGCAGGCATGAGCAAGACCGGTGTGCTGGGAGTGTTTGGCGGCATCAACATTCCGCCGGTGACGATCTTCATGGACGGGTTCCATGCCGGCGCTGCCTATTACAATGAAAAGAAGGGCACTTCGGTCAGCGTTCTGGGCTGGGACCCGAAGGCCCGCGAAGGACTTTTCACCAACAACTTCGATTCCCTCGATGACGGCCGGGCCTTCGCCCAGAACCTGTATGACGAGGGCGCCGACATCGTTCTGCCGGTCGCAGGCCCGGTGGGGCTTGGCTCCGCCACGCTGGCCGCGGAACTGGGCACGGACAAGCTCAAGATCATCGGTGTCGACGCCGATCTCTACTTCACCGACCCGGAGCGCAAGCAGGTCTACCTGACCTCGGTCACCAAGCGCATGGACGCGACCGTTCTCGAAGTCATCAAGGCTGCCATGGAGGGCACGTTTGAAGGCGGCATCCTGCTCGGATCGCTGGAAAACGGCGGCGTTGACCTGGCGCCGTTCCACGACATGGAAGATGCCAT
>JAHJUC010000505.1 GCA_018829385.1 Alphaproteobacteria bacterium | reverse complement strand
CAATCCGCGCTCGGAAGATCCGGCGGCGATCCGGGCCGAGATCATGACGGCGGCTCAAGGCGCGACGGAAATCGGCGACCGGGCGGAGGCGATCAGGACGGCGGTCGGCATGCTCAAGGCCGGCGATACGCTGATTGTCGCTGGCAAGGGGCACGAGGAAGGCCAGACCATCGGCGACAGGGTGCTGCCCTTTTCCGATCACACCGAAATCCGCAAGGCACTGGAGGAACTCAAGGCATGAGTTTGCTGTGGACCGCGCAAGAGATGATCGAAGCCATGGACGGGCGTCCGGTCGGCGCTCTGCCGGACGGCGTCACCGGGATTTCCATCGACAGCCGGACAGTCGGCGCGGGCGACGCCTTTTTCGCCATCAAGGGCGACCGGTTCGACGGGCACGATTTCGCCAGCGTGGCGGTGGCCAACGGGGCCAGCCTGCTGGTCGTGTCGGAATCGAAGCTGCCGGCGCTCGGCCGGCTGACCGCGCCGATGATCGTGGTCAATGACGTGCTGGCCGCGCTCGAGGATCTCGGACGCGCCTCGCGGGCGCGCTCGGAAGCCAGGATCATCGCGGTGACCGGCTCGGTGGGCAAGACCTCGAGCAAGGAAATGCTGCGCCAGGCGCTCGAGCCCAGCGGCGAGGTGCATGCCTCGGTGGCCTCGTTCAACAATCACTGGGGCGTGCCGCTGACGCTGGCGCGGATGCCCGCGGGCACGGCTTACGGCGTGTTCGAGATCGGCATGAACCATCCCGGCGAGATCCGGCCGCTGGTCAAGATGGTCAGGCCGCATATTGCCATCATTACCACCATTGCCGCCGCCCATATGGGCAATTTCAAGAACCTCACCGAGATCGCGGCGGCGAAATCCGAGATCATGGAAGGCCTGGTCGAGGACGGTCACGTGCTTCTGAACCGGGACAACGAGAAATACGGCTGGCTGAAGAAGCGCGCCGGAGAGCTCGGGGTCGCCCATGTCCACGCTTTTGGCGAGAATGCCAAGGCCGACTACCGACTGCTCAAATGCAAGCTGCTGCCGGACTGCTCGACGATCACCGCGCGGATCGGTGCCGAAGACGTGGCGGCCAAGATCGGGGCGCCCGGACGGCACCAGGTGCAGAATGCGCTGGCGGTGCTCGGAACGGTGCAGCTTGCCGGGGCAAACCTCGCCAAGGCCATCCACGCGCTCGCCCGGCTTTCGGCCGAAAAGGGCCGCGGCGCCCGGCATGAGCTGAAGATCGATGGCGGCAGCTTCATGCTGATCGATGAAAGCTACAACGCCAACCCGGCCTCGATGCGCGCCGCGCTCGACCTGATGCGCGACACGCCGGTCCGGCTCAGGGGACGACGGATCGCCGTGCTCGGCGACATGCTGGAAATGGGCCGTTTTTCCGAACAGGTGCATCGCGACCTGGCGGGGCCGGTACGTGAGGCGGGCGCTGACCTGGTTTGCCTCGCAGGTCCGGAGATGCGGGCGCTCAGTGATGAACTGGGGACGACGATCGAAACCGTCTACAGGAACGAAGCCCCGGAACTGGCCGAGTATCTCAGGACGGTTCTCAGGGATGGCGACGTGGTGATGGTCAAGTCATCGCTCGGCATCGGCTTTGGCCGTATTGTTAAGGCATTGCTTGACAACTATCCGGTGCTGTCTGACAGCAACACTCAAGATTAAACGGGTCGGGGACCGAACTCATGCTCATCTGGTTAGTGGATCTGGCGGACAAGGTCCAGTTTTTCAATCTTTTCAGATATATCACCTTCAGAACCGGAGCAGCGATGTTCACCGCGGCGCTGATCGTGTTCCTGTTCGGACCTCGAATCATCGCGTCGCTGAAGGTGCGCCAGGGCCGGGGACAGCCGATCCGCGCCGACGGACCGCAGACCCATTTCCTGAAGGCCGGGACGCCGACCATGGGCGGGTTGATGATCCTGGCGGGCATCGTCGGCTCGTCGCTGTTGTGGGCGGATCTGTCGAGCGTCTACGTGGTCACCACGCTGCTGGTGACGCTCGGCTTCGGCGCCATCGGCTTTTACGACGACTATCTGAAAGTCACCAAGCAGACCGACAAGGGGTTCTCCGGCAAGGCGCGGCTGGGGCTTGAGTTCATCATTGCGGGTGTTGCAGTGTTCTTCATCATGCAGGCCTCGATGGCCGCGTCCACCGTCAATGGCGTGACCTTCGGTTCGTCGATCGCGTTTCCGTTCTTCAAGGACCTGCTGCTCGATCTCGGCTGGTTCTTCATTGTCTTCGGCGCCTTCGTGATCGTGTCGGCCGGCAATGCCGTCAACCTGACCGACGGTCTTGACGGGCTGGCGATCGTGCCGGTGATGATCGCGGCGGCCTCGTTCGGCGCCATCGCCTACCTCGCCGGCAACGCGGTGTTTGCCAACTACCTGCAGATCCATTTCGTGCCCGGCACGGGTGAACTGGCGGTGATCCTGGGCGCGGTCATTGGCGCTGGCCTCGGGTTCCTGTGGTTCAATGCGCCGCCGGCGGCGATCTTCATGGGCGACACCGGCTCGCTGGCGCTCGGCGGCCTGATCGGCACGATAGCGGTCGCCACCAAGCACGAGATCGTCATGGCGATCATCGGCGGCCTGTTCGTCATGGAAGCCCTGTCGGTGATCATCCAGGTCGGCTTCTTCAAGCTCACCGGCAAGCGGGTGTTCCTGATGGCGCCGATCCACCATCATTTCGAAAAGCTCGGCTGGACCGAAAGCCAGGTCGTGGTGCGGTTCTGGATCATCTCGGTCGGGCTGGCGATGATCGGCCTCGCGACGCTGAAGTTGAGGTGATCGATGATCGCTGCGTCGACATTTCGCGGCAGACGCGTGGCGCTCTTCGGCCTGGGCGGCTCGGGGCTCGCCACCGCCAGGTCGCTTGCAGCCGGCGGGGCCGATGTCTCGGCCTGGGACGACAATCCGGCCCAGGTTGACGCCGCGCGGGCCGCGGGCATTCCGGTCGCCGATCTGCGCGATCTCGACTGGGCGTCGGTCGACACGCTGGTGCTGGCACCGGGCGTGCCGCTGACCCATCCGAAACCGCACTGGAGCGCGGAACTGGCCAACAGCCACGGCGTCGAGATCATCGGCGATGTCGAGATTTTCGTGCGCGAGCGTCGGGCGCATGCGCCGGGCAGTCCGTTCATCGCCATCACCGGCACCAATGGCAAGTCGACCACCACCGCGCTGATCGCGCATCTGAT
>JAHJUC010000504.1 GCA_018829385.1 Alphaproteobacteria bacterium | reverse complement strand
GTCCCGGCCGGCAAAAAGGTGCGCGTCATCGCCTGCGGCATGATTGGCCGCGAGGTTCTGGCGGTCAACCGCCAGCTCAGTCACGACCATGTCGACCTCAAATGCATCGACGCCAATTTCCATCACTATCCCGACCGCATCGCGCCCGCGGTCGATCGCGCCATCCGCAAGGCCCGCGAGGAAGGGTTCGAACACATCTTCATCGGCTATGCCGATTGCGGCACCGGCGGCGAACTCGACAAGGTCTGCGCGAGCCACGGCGTCGAACGGATCGAAGGGCCGCACTGCTTCTCCTTCTATGTCGGCAACCAGGCGTTCGAGGCTGCCGGCGACGAGATGATGACGACTTTTTTCATCACCGATTTCCTCGCCCGCCATTTCGAGGCCTTCCTGATCCGCCCCCTCGGCCTCGACCGGTTCCCGGAGCTGCGCGACACCTATTTCGGCCACTATGAGCGCGCGCTCTACCTGGCGCAGACCGACGATCCGGAGCTTGAGCATAAAGCCCGCGCCGCTGCCGAGCGACTCGGCCTGCGCTACGAGCGTCAATTCACCGGCTACGGCGACCTGGAAAAGGCTCTGTCGCCTCTCTGAGTCCGCAGGCCTTGGCTCCCCTGTCGCGATCCTGCAAAGCGTTAACGTAAAATAACTTCTGCTCGTCGGAAATGAGGCGATTATTGCCACAATTTTTAAGCAATCCATGCTTAGATGGAATGCAGTCGTCATTCAGGATTTCCGCAGTGAGTCACCAGTCCGCCGCCGCATCCGTTCCCGCCATCGCCGCCGGCTCGCGCCGACATCCGGAGAAGCTCTCGGAACTGCTTGAGCGTCTGGCGCGTGATGCGGGCGAACGGGTCAGCATGCGCGAGATCGCCAATGCGCTCGACGACCGCTCGTTTGGCGCCTTCCTGCTGGTGTTCGCCATTCCCAACCTCATTCCGCTGCCGCCCGGCGCGACGATGGTGCTCGGTCTGCCGATGGTGTTCGTCGCCTGGCAGATGGTGATCGGCTATCAGAAGGTCTGGCTGCCGCAAGCGCTTGCCAACTACACGATTGACCGGGCCACGTTCCAGCGCATGGTGAAAAGGGTTTCGCCCTGGCTTCGCGGCGCCGAAAACTGGGTGCGTCCTCGCAACTGGCCACTGGATGGCCCGATCCGCGAACGGCTTTTCGGCATCTTTGCCCTGCTGCTCGCAGTCACCTGCGTGCTGCCGATTCCCTTCGGCAACTGGTTGCCGGCCTTTGCCGTGGCTATCCTGGGCGTCGCCCACACCGAACGTGACGGCAATTGCCTGGCTCTCGGTGTCCTGGCAGGCGTCATTTCCGTTGGCGTCGCAGGATTCGTGGTGACCGCCACCGGTGCGTTCCTGATGCTGATTTTCTGATGCATGTCGCGCTCGAATGGATTCGTTCGAGCGATAACCTGCTTGCATTCATTCAAGAGTTTTCAGCGACCACCGCCACTCCCAAGAGCCTTGTCTCTTTGTGAACCTGCAGCCCGTCTGCATCCCGCGCGGATAATAGCCGGATCTTAACCTCGCGCGGACTATCCTTGCGTTTTGACCGCGACGGAACCCGCATGGCCAGACAAAGCACGATCCTCGTCATCACAGCAGGCGGCGCCTATGCCTGGGTAATTGTCAATGCGCTTGCCTCCCGCTTTGCGGGACTTGAGGTCGTGCTTGAGCAGCCCGAATCCAAGAGCGTGTTTCTCAAGCGGCGGGCCCGCCGGATCGGCTGGATTCAAACCATCGGCCAGTTCGGCACCATGGTCATTTCCCGCTTTGGCAAGCGTTTTGCGAGCAAGCGGACAAACGAGATCATCGCTTCGAGCGGCGCCAGGCCGGACCTGTCGCCCGAGGTGCCGGTGACACGCGTGTCCTCAGCCAACGGCAGCGACTGCCTCGAGCTGATCGCCGCGCGCGCACCGGACGTCGTCTTCCTGGTCGGTTGCCGCATGCTGTCAAAAGCGACGCTGGCGGCGATCCCCTGCCCGGTGATCAACTATCATTCGGGCATCAACCCGAAATACCGCGGCCTGGCCGGCGGCTGGTGGGCGCGCGCCACCGGCGATCATGAAAACTACGGCACCACGGTGCATCTGGTCGATGCCGGGGTCGATACCGGCGACACGCTGCACCAGGCCTTCCTCACGCCGCACCCGGAGGAAACGCTGCTCACCGACTCTCTGGCGATGGCGGCAGGATCCCGCGAGATCGCCGTGCGCGCCGTCGAGGATGCGATTACGGGCACGCTCCAGCCGATAACCAGCGACCTGCCTTCGGTCCAGCGCTTCCACCCGCCGATCTGGACCTATCTCGCAACCGGTCTTTTCAAGCGCATCTGGTAGTTTTTCCCGGTTCCGGTTTGACCGCCGCTCGCAAGCAAAATATCTCCCGCATCACGCAGGTCGTTTTTGACGCGCCGCGCGTCGTCGTGAGCGAAGCTGTCTAAAATTCCCATGCGCATTGTAACTTTCAAGGAGACCTCAAATGGCCAACCGCATCGTCGTCTACTGGCGTGACATTCCCGCCCAGGTGATCATCAAGAAGGGACGCGCGACCGCCAAGCGGGAGCTGTCGCTCCGGTTCACCGAAGCCATCGACATGTGCGCAATGCGGACAGGTGCGGCCGAGACCGACGACTACCTCGCCGAATGGCGCCGGGCCGACCCGGTTGAAGTCTCCGACGATCTTGAAGCCGAGGCCGACAAGGCAGCGGCGGAGCTTGAAGCAGCCTACGACAAGGAGCGCCTGGTGGCCCTGGTCAAGGGCGGAGGCAGGGAGAGCCATGGCTGACCAACCGACCAAACCGACACAGGCGAGCCTCAACAAGAAGGCGGCGCAGACCACGTCCTACAAGCCGTCCGGCGTCTCGGCCACGGGCCGCAACGCCCGCAGCTTTGCCATAAGGCTCTGGTCGGTGCGTCACTCCCGCGCGCTTGAATGGTTCTACGCGCATTTCGCCGATGTCTTCCTCAAGCTGCATCCGCTGTGGAAGGCGGTCGGCTACCAGCGCGCCGAAGGTCCGGTCAAGTTTGTCGAGAAGCGCGTCAAGGGCTTCCTGTTCGACTGCCGGATGTGCGGCCAGTGCGTGCTGTCATCGACCGGCATGTCCTGCCCGATGAACTGCCCCAAGCAGTTGCGCAACGGCCCTTGCGGCGGTGTGCGCGCCAACGGCCATTGCGAGGTCGAGCCCGACATGCCCTGCGTCTGGGTTCAGGCCTGGTCGGGAGCCAGCCAGATGAAGGGCCGCGACAACATTCTCAACGTGCAGAAGCCGGTCGACCAGTCATTGCGCGAAACCTCGTCCTGGCTGCGGGTCACCGCGGTCGCAGCCGCCGACCGCGAAGCCGCCGCCGGCCAGGGAGCGGCACAATGAGCCAGTCCGACTCCAATCCGCTCGATCCCAGCGCGCCGCTCGAGCCGTTGCCCGGGCACTCGTCGCACGGACGGCTGGAGCGCATCCTGCGGCGCGGCGAATTCGCCGTCACTGCCGAACTCAACCCGCCCGACAGCGCCAATCCGCACGATGTCTACGAGCGCGCGGCGATCTTCGACGGCTGGGTTGACGGCATCAACGCGGTCGACGCGTCGGGCGCCAACGCCCACATGTCCTCGGTCGGCATCTGCGCGCTTCTGACCCGCATGGGTTACGCGCCGATCATGCAGATCTCCTGCCGCGACAAGAACCGCATCGCCATCCAGGGCGACGTGCTTGGCGCCTCGGCCATGGGGGTGCAGAACATCCTGTGCCTGACCGGCGACGGCGTGCAGGCCGGCGACCAGCCAGGCGCCAAGCCGGTGTTCGATCTCGACTGCATGTCGCTTCTCGAAACCATCCGGATCATGCGCGACAACTCGAAGTTCCTGTCGGGCCGCAAGCTGACCAGCCCGCCCACCGTGTTCCTCGGCGCCGCCATCAATCCCTTCGCCCCGCCCTATGACTTCCGTCCACACCGGTTGGCCAAGAAGATCGCCGCCGGCGCCCAGTTCGTCCAAAGCCAGTATTGCTACGACGTTCCGATGTTCAGGAAGTACATGCAACAGGTCCGCGACATGGGGCTCGACAAGGAGTGCTTCATCATGTGCGGCGTCGGCCCGCTGGCCTCGGCGCGAACCGCCAAATGGATGCGCTCCAACGTTCCCGGCGTGCACATTCCCGACGAAATCATCAAGCGCCTCGAAGGCGCAGAAGACCAGAAGAAGGAAGGCAAGCAGCTCTGCATCGACATCATCAACGAGGTCAAGGAGATCGAAGGCGTCTCCGGCATCCACGTGATGGCCTACCGGCAGGAAGAGTTCGTCGCCGAGATCGTCCACGAATCGGGCGTGCTGAAGGGCCGCAGACCCTGGCGCAAGGAACCCAATCCGGTTGATGAACTGGTCGCCGCGAGGATGGAGGAAATCCTCGAGGAACCAAGGCAGGTGCCGCATGAAATGGCAGGCGCCGTGGGAGATCCGGAGCCCTCCGAATAGAGCCGCAGGCTTGCATCTCGCGCCAGAAATCTATAAACACATAAACAAATCTTTATGTCTCTACCGCAAGGACCGACCATGACCCGCACTATCGTCGCCTCAGCCACCCGAGAAGTGATCATCGGCTTTGATCAGCCCTTCTGCGTGATCGGCGAGCGCATCAACCCGACCGGCCGCAAGAAGCTCGCCGCCGAAATGATCGAAGGAAACTTCGACACCGTGATCAAGGACGCGCTGGAACAGGTTGCCGCCGGCGCCACCATGCTCGACGTCAATGCCGGCGTCACCTCGGTCAACCCGAACGAGACCGAGCCGGGCCTGCTGGTCCAGACCATGGAGATCGTCCAGGGCCTGGTCGATGTGCCGCTGTCGATCGACAGCTCCGTGACCGCCGCCATCGAGGCCGCGCTGAAGATCGCCAAGGGCCGCCCGCTGGTCAATTCGGTCACCGGCGAACTCGAGAAGCTCGAAGCCATCCTGCCGCTGTGCAAGAAGTACGACGTGCCGGTGGTCGCCATCTCCAACGACGAGACCGGCATTTCCGAAGATCCCGACGTGCGCTTCGCCGTCGCCAAGAAGATCGTCGAGCATGCCGCCGACTACGGCATCAAGCCCTATGACATCGTGGTCGATCCGCTGGTCATGCCGATCGGCGCCATGGGCACGGCCGGCCAGCAGGTCTTCGCGCTGCTGCACCGGCTGCGCAACGAACTCAAGGTCAACACCACCTGCGGCCTGTCCAACATCTCCTTCGGCCTGCCGCACCGCCACGGCATCAATGCCGGCTTCATCCCGATGGTGATCGGCGCCGGCATGACCTCGGCGATCATGAACCCCTGCCGCCCGCAGGAGATGGAAGCCGTGCGCGCCGCCAACGTGCTCAAGGGCAACGACGCAAACTGCATGAACTGGATCAAGACCTACAAGGACTACCAGCCGCATGTCGCCGGCTCCGCCCCTGCCCCGCAATCCGCAGCCCCCTCCGGCGATGGCGGACGCCGCCGCGGCGGCCGCGCCGGCCGTTCGGGCGGAGCGTGACAAAACCACTGGATCATGAATCTGGCAAACCATTGTTTCCGAACGGCGATTGAGACAAGGTCGCTCCCATACCCTCATCCTGAGGTGCGAGCTCCGAAGGGGCGAGCCTCGAAGGGCGAGGGTGTGGGCCAGTTCAGGCTATGGTTTTGGAACAAGATGGCCGCGCCGCGAGAGCTCCGGCAATCCTTCATAGTCCAGGGCGATCAGGGCTTCCTTTTTTCGCCTCGACCATCCCTTGATTTGCCGCTCGCGCGCGATCGCGTCGGTCACCAGATCTTAGGTCTCGGAAAACACCAGTTCAACCGGCCGTCGCTTGGCCGTATAGCTGGTTTCACTCGGCAGATTGTTATGCTCCCATACACGAGCCTCAACCGCCTGCTTGGTAATGCCGGTGTAATAGCTGCCATCCGCGCAGCGCAGAATATAAACAGTTGCCTCGACCATCCTGCCCCTCGCCCTTCGAGGCTCGCATTCGCCTTGCTCATGCTCGCGCCTCAGGATGAGGGTCAGGATAGAGCATCGCGCCTCACTTCCAAAATGGTGACCCAATGACCGACCATCTCGTCCTGTTCATGCCGTCGGGCAAGCGCGGCCGCTTTCCAACCGACACGCCCGTACTCGATGCCGCGCGGCAGTTGGGCGTGCATGTCGAAAGCGTCTGCGGCGGCCGCGGCATCTGCGGGCGCTGCCAGGTCGATGTGCAGGAAGGCGTCTTCGCCAAGCACGGCATCACCTCGTCCAACGAACACATCTCGCCCTTCGGCGGCAACGAGGTGCGCTACGCCGAAAAACGCGACCTGAAGCCCGGCCGCAGGCTGTCCTGTTCGGCAAAGATCCTCGGCGACCTGGTCATCGACATCCCGCAGGACGCCGTGGTCAACGCGCAGGTCGTGCGCAAGGATTCCGACGGCCGCGTCATCGAGCGCAATCCGGCCATCCACATGTGCTATGTCGAGGTCGAGGAGCCCGACATGCACAAGCCGCTCGGCGACCTCGACCGGCTCCTGATCGCCATCGAGGCCGACTGGGGCTTCAAGGGACTGGCCATCGACACCTATCTGCTGGGCCAGGTGCAGCAGATCCTGCGCAAGGGCGACTGGAAGGTCACCGCCGCGATCCATGAGCCGGTCGACGGCGGCCAGTCCACGCTGGTGGCCCTCTATCCGGGGCTGAAGAACGAGGCCTACGGCATCGCCTGCGACATCGGCTCGACCACGATTGCCATGCACCTGTCGTCGCTGCTGTCGGGCCGCACGCTGGCCTCCTCCGGCACCTCCAATCCGCAGATCCGCTTCGGCGAGGATCTGATGAGCCGCGTCTCCTACGTGATGATGAACCCGGAAGGCCGTGAGGGCATGACGGTTGCCGTGCGCGAGGCCATCAACGGCCTGATCGACAAGGTCTGCGCCGAGGGCGAAATCCAGCGCACCGACATCCTCGACGCGGTCTTCGTCGGCAACCCGATCATGCATCACCTGTTTCTGGGCATCGACCCGACCGAACTCGGCGGCGCGCCCTTCGCGCTCGCCGTCTCCGGCGCCGTCAACGTCAAGGCGTCCGAAATCGACATTCCTTTGAACAAGGGCGCGCGGGTCTACATGCTGCCCTGCATCGCCGGCCATGTCGGCGCCGATGCGGCCGCAGCGACGCTCACCGAAGGCCCGCACCGCCAGGACGAGATGATGCTGCTCGTCGATGTCGGCACCAATGCCGAGATCGTGCTCGGCAATTCGTCGCGCACCGTCGCCGCCTCCTCGCCCACCGGCCCGGCCTTCGAGGGCGCGGAAATCTCCTGCGGCCAGCGCGCCGCCCCCGGCGCCATCGAACGCATCCGCATCGATCCGGAAACGCTCGAACCGCGCTACCGCGTCATCGGCATCGAGCCCTGGTCGGATGAACCCGGATTTGACGAGGCGGCGAAGAAGGTCGGCGTCACCGGCGTCTGCGGCTCCGGCATCATCGAGATCATTGCCGAGATGTACCTCGCCGGCATCATCACCGAGGATGGCGTCATTAACGGCGATCTCGCCGCCCGCAGCCCGCGGATCACCGGCAACGGCCGCACCTTCTCCTACCTGCTGCGCGACGGCGAACAGCGGCTGATGGTGACCCAGACCGATGTCCGCGCAATCCAGCTCGCAAAGGCCGCGCTCTATGCCGGCGTCAAGCTGCTGATGGACAAGCAGGGTATCACCAACGTCGACCGAATCGGCCTTGCCGGCGCCTTCGGCTCGTTCATCGATCCGAAATATGCCCTCGTGCTCGGCCTTGTTCCCGATTGCGATCTCGACAAGGTCAAGGCGGTCGGCAACGCGGCGGGCACCGGCGCCCGCATGGCGCTCTTGAACCGCGATCACCGCCGCGAGATCGAGCGGACCGTCACCCGGATCGAGAAGATCGAAACGGCGCTCGAGCCGAAATTCCAGGAACACTTCGTCAACGCCATGGCCTTCCCCAACAAGGTCGACGCCTTCCCGAAACTCACCGAGGTGGTCAAGCTGCCGGAACGCTCGATGGACACCGATGCCGCCGACGGTATCGAGCCCGGCGCCGGCCGCCGCCGCGGCGGACGCAGGAATCGCGGATAAGCGTCGATCATCCGGGCATCGAGCGCCTCCAGACGGGCATTCTGCTGTCCGACTGCTGTATAACGTGATCGGACGGGGTCAGGCCACGTCCGCCGTATCTCGCGCAACCTCCGGCGACACCCTCAATCGCTGCATTGTGGAAGCAGCCAGGTTGCGCGCCGCATGAGCATCGGGTCCGAACGCGAGGAAATGGCATCCCACTCCCGATTCGGTCATGCCGGGAGTGACAAACAGGATGCCGGAGCGAAGATCCGGCGATGCGGCGACATCGGAGAATTCCCGCAAGGCATCGGCAAAGTCCAGGGCCCGGTAGAGGCCGTCGTCGTTCTGAACGATGCAATAGTGAGGCTCGGCTCCCGGCTCCGCCAACCGGCGGACCAGTGACATCGGAATCGAGGCGCCGCCCCAGCGCGCATTGCACTCGATCCAGTGCACGGTTGCCTGTTCGAGACTTTTACCTGCGACAATCGCATCGAAACTGCAGCGCCCGAAATATCCCAGTTGCTGAAACAGGGCCGCGAGCTGTTGCGCACCGTTGATCAGCTGAGCCTCGACCCCCGGAGGAAGAGCGGCGGAGACTGCGCCGGTAAAGGTCGCATGCTCGCCCTGCAGCACCTGCTCGAAGATCTTTTCGACAAGAGGAGGCCCCTCCTCCGGGTTCGGAATCCATGTCTGCACCGAGGGGCTGGTCAGCACGTTGGCGTCCCAGACCTCGACAAGCATGGGAAACACTGGAAGCTGGCCATTGACCGGCAGCGTAGCCATCAGGTGACGGCGAAGC
>JAHJUC010000060.1 GCA_018829385.1 Alphaproteobacteria bacterium | reverse complement strand
GCAGATGGGGGGCGGCGCGGTTGGCGAGGTCATCGAAAGCCGGTCACCGCACTTCAAGCCCGGCGACATCGCCATGGGCATGTTCGGCTGGGGCAGCCACGGCATCGTCAAGGCCAGGGAACTGCGCAAGATCGATCCCGAGGTCGCCCCGATCTCCACCTCGCTCGGCGTGCTCGGCATGCCCGGCTTCACCGGATGGTACGGGTTCAACGTGATCGGCCAGCCGAAGGCGGGCGAGACGCTGGTCGTTGGTGCTGCCACCGGCCCGGTCGGCTCCATGGTCGGGCAACTGGCGAAGCAGAAGGGCCTGCGCGCGGTCGGTGTCGCCGGCGGAGCGGACAAATGCGCCTTTGCGGTCAAGGAACTCGGCTTCGATGCCTGCATCGATCACCGCGCCGCGAGCGACGCAAAGGATCTGCGCAAGGCCCTCTCCGAGGCCTGCCCCGACGGCATCGACATCTATTTCGAGAACGTGGCTGGCATCACGCTCGATGCAGTACTGCCGATGATGAATGTCGGCGGCCGGATCCCGCTTTGCGGCATGATCGCCTGGTACAATTCCGGCGCGCTTGGCGCGGGTCAGACTGGGGGTCCGGACCGTTTGCCGAAAGCCTGGCGGACGATCCTCGTCAACCGGCTGACCGTGGGCGGCTTCATCATCTCGGATCATTTCGATCGCTTCGGCGATTTCCTCGCCGAGGTCGGACCGCTGGTCGGCAGCGGCAAGATCGTCTACCGCGAGGATGTGACCGAAGGCCTGGAAAATGCACCGGATGCCTTCATCCGCATGCTCGAGGGCAAGAATTTCGGCAAGACACTGGTCAAGGTCGCGTAAGCGGACCGTTACGGTCTTCCATTGATCCGAGAAAATGCCGCCCGGATGCGCGATTGCCTCCGGGCGGTTTCAATGTGCCGTCGTACCCGACAGCAGGTTGAGCACCAGCACGCCGGCAACTATCAGGGCGATGCCGAGATAGGCGAACAGGTCCAGCTTCTGGCCAAACAGCACGATGCCGATCAGCGTGACCATCGCTACCCCGGCGCCTGCCCAGACGGCATAGGCAATGCCGACCGGAATGGTCTTGAGAACGATCGACAGAAAATAGAACGAGATGGCGTAACCGACCACCGAGACGCCGCCATACCCCCACCTTGTGAACCCTTCGGAGGCTTTCAGCGCCGTGGTGGCGATAACCTCACCGGTGATCGCGATGCCGAGAAACAGCCATGGCATGTCACTGCCCTCCTTCGTGGGGGGAGTTGGCCGACATCGCCCCCGTTGCATCGAGATCTTCAAGAAACGCCAGAATTTCCCGGCGCGCGGACGGGCTTGAATCCGGTCCGCCGCCAAGGTCGGACAGCCACAGACCGTCGGCTGCCAGACGCAGGGTACGGGCGAGCGGCGTCAGATCGGTTTTTGCGTGCCGCTGCAGGCGCGCCTCCACCCACTGATTCCAGCGGGCGCAGTAGTGCGGGTCGGAACTGAGCATCAGCATCAACACGGCGAGACGCCTTTCCTCGGGCACGGACATGTCGATGGCTGCGACGACCCGCAAATAGGCCTTCGAGAACCGTGCCGGTGCGGTTTCCTCGGGCTCGAGGGCGTCCTCCACCTGGCCGTCGAACCAATCCACCACCTCTTCGAACAGGCCGTCGATCAGCGCGTTCTTGCCGTGATAATGATGCAGCAAGCCGCCCTTGCTGACGGCAGCCTCGCGCGCGACGTTTTCCAGCGTCAAAGCCGAAAGCCCATCATCGACGATCAGCCGTGCCGCGCATTCAATAAGCCTTGCACGCACGGCGTCCGGATTGTTCTTGCGTTGAGGTCTGTTCATGGACAAAACATACCGTCCAGACGGTTTTTTTGCAACAATAATCTGTACGTGTCACAACGAACGGCACGCACCGCTTATTTATGGGATGATTATACGTCGGTTTCCGCGGTACTTCCGCCAAAACGCGCTTGACTCGGAACAATCGAGTTGGATATTTCTTATTTGTCCAACAAATAGGAATAACCTGTGACCGATACGTCCGACAGATCCCTTCGGGGACCGAGCCTCGCGACCGATCCTGAAGCCCGGGAGCCGGGCGGCCGGGCTTCGGCGGTGGATGATCTCGTGGACAATATCCGCAAGCTGATCTCGGATGGCGGACTGAAGGTCGGCGACAGCCTGCCGACGGAGAAGGAACTGTGCGAGCGCTTCAACACCGGCCGCAACACGGTGCGCGAGGCGATGCGCATTCTCAAGACCTACGGCGTGGTCAAGGTGCGCCCGAAAGTGGGCGCCGTCATCATCGACGAGCGCATGGCGCGGGCCTTCGACCTGTTTTCGTTCAACACACTCGAGGTATCGCGCGAGACATTCGTCGACATCCAGGGCTTTCGAAGCCTGCTTGAGGTGGCGTCCTTCGAATTGCTGTTCGACAAGGTCACGCCTGAAGATATTGCCGAGCTGCGTCAGATCAACACGGAACTCCTGAACGCCGAGACAGCCGTCAACGCCTCGGAGATCGATTTCCGCTTTCACACCCGCCTGGTGGCGGTGATGGGAAACAAGGCGATTCTCGACGTCTACAAGATCATG
>JAHJUC010000503.1 GCA_018829385.1 Alphaproteobacteria bacterium | reverse complement strand
TTGGAGGAACGACTACAATCTGCACCGACCGCATACGAGCCTCGACGGGCTCACCCCAAACGAATTTGCAACCCGGTCCGCAATGGACCACAACGTGAACAGGGCTAGCCTATGAACGGGTACATTCAGGGGAGCACGTCAAACAGGCTACCTTCTTGCCGACTTGCTAAGTTCACTCGGCCAAGTTTCTCAAGCACGGAAAGTAGCGAGATGGTGTTTAGCCAAAGGGATCCCAGCACCGACCGACGATTCAGCGGCAAAAGCCGCCATCGCTTTGCTAGATGATGCCGAAGCCGCTGTGGATCTAGCACTTCTCAACGACCTTCATAAAAATCAAGGCTTCGGCCACACGATGTTTCGTATAGTTCTGAATGCGCCTTTTGTCAGGACCGATGAAATGGAACCAGCCATTCATCGGTTCTATCAAGCATCCATCGATGCTCATGAAATCCGCGCCGCACCGATCGGAGCTATTCGCTATTCCTATGCCAACTATCTTGTTTCCATAGGCCAATTTCTGAGTGCTCTAAAGCAATTCAATCAAGCTCGGCGGGACGAACCGGACTACTGGAACCGTCCGTATTTCCTTCGCGAAATCGGTGGCCTGCTTTTCCGCTCACGCCGTTACCGAGCGTCGGCGCGAGCCTATCGTTGTGCAGTTGATGTTGAACCGACAGAACAAACTTGGTTCTGCCTTGGCGACGCCGAACTCTATGTCGGAAACTTCCCCGCAGCCATGGAGGCTTTCGATTATGCTACCGCATCAATTGAAGCCTTAGGAGCAGAAGCCCGCCTTAAATACCACTTAGCATCCTGGGCGCTCGAAAGCGGGGCGCATGACATTGGTAATTGGAATGTCATTCATTCCATACGAGAAAACGCTTTTGCGAATGGAGAACGTAAGGCTTGGTTCTGGGCACACTTGGCTCTGACGTTCTATTTCGAGGACGATGTTGCATGTTGGGCAGATTCGATCTTTCTCGCCCTTATGCAGAACAATGCTCAGCTGCTGGAGGACGTCCTCGTCCTCTCTGTGCAGCGTACACGGCTCGAAAGCTACACTCGTTTCAAAGACGATCGAAGCGATTTTCTAGCTTTGGATCCCCTGGTGGCCGAGGAACTTGATCGCCGAGCGGTCGCATACAACCAACAAGCCCTGAACTGAACATAAAGGAATCTTGGACACCCTTCCCCACAAGAGGAACGTGCTCCTCCAGTGTGATCACAGCGAGCGGCCTTCCGGCAAAGCCTTGGATGGCCGCACTGTTATGATGTGGTGCAAAGAACCCAACTCCGCCCTAGCACACCACCCACACCGCTCTAACACTCCTCCATCATCGCCGAGCCATCGCGTGCTCCGGCGAACAGGTGGGCAGGCCTTTGAAGCGCATTTTTCGAGTGATCCTTGTGACGGGTCTGCTGGCCGCGCTGAGCTGATGCACCAGTGTGGCGTCTGTGGCGGGGCTGATTGTCGTGCGACAAACCACTTCAACGGATCGTCCAGTCGCCCCACTTCGGAAACCGTGAAAAGCCCCTCCCCAACCCCTCCCCACAGGTGGGAGGGGCCTGACCCGGGATCGGCCGCTTTCCCGATCTCGGATTTGGAACGTGTTGAGATGTCAGCGGCCCCCAATCTCCCCCGCAAGGGGGGAGATTGGGGGCCGCAGCGGCTCGTTCGTGCTTCTGCTCCGGAGAAGGGCTAAGCCCCTACCCGCCTGCCCTTGCCCAGGCGTCCAGCGCCTGGTTGAACACCTCGGTGCCGCTGGCGCCCTTTTCGAGCGTAATCAGCGCCTGGCGGCCGTTGGAATAGACCACCGGGATGTCGATCCAGTTGCGGTTGCGCAAAAGCTCGGTGTTTTCCCTGCGCGCTTCCTCGAGATCGTTGAGCGCCACCATGTAGAAATCCTGGGTGATCTTGGCCGGCACCGCGATCAGCGGCGTGCCCTGGTCGGCCTCGGTCTGCTTCATGGCGATGCGCTGTAGCTGGTCGATCGCGCCGCCGTCGAAATCGGCGGGTAGCGCGAAGACGATCTCGACGATGTGGCTGGCGGGCAGCGAGGCGTCGGTGTTGCGCTTGATCGTCAGAAGCGCCGAAAGCCCCTTCTCCGGATTGTTGATCTCGCCGCGGATCACCTGCTCGTCCGGCCCGTCGCCGGACTGCTCGCTGACCAGCGTCCAGACCACGGAGCCGGGCTTGACCTCGAGCGACTGCTGGCCGAGGCGCTCCTCGTAGAGGATCATCTTCTGCTGCACGCCGAGCGGCTGCGAAGCGGGAGCGGCGGCATCCCCGGGCGCGACCGGGGCGTCGGCGGTGGCCTCTTCCGCCACGCTCTCGTCGACCGGGCCGGGATCGGTGAGTGCTGCGACCGAGCGGCCTTCGACGGCGCCGTCGGCCTCCGGCCCTTCGGCCGGGCCGGCGTCGGTTTCGGTTCCGTCCGGATTGAGCCGCTGGGTGAACTTGCCGTCCTCGCCCGGGACGACGGCCTCTTCGGTCATCGCCGTTTCGACCGGCGCCGGCTCGGGCGCGGCTTCGGGGGCGGTCTCGCCGGCCTCGGGGGCCGTGTCGGCAGCGGGCGGCGCATCGTCGCTTGCCACATCGGATCCCACCGGCGTATCGACCGGCGAGGCGGAGAACATGGCCACGACCGTGTCCTTGTAGAACCAGCCGGCAGCGGCCACCACGACGACGAAGATGGCGACCAGGGCCGCGGCCAGCAGCCCGCCCTTGCCGGAGCTTTGGGCCGGTTGCTGGCGCACGGGCCTTGCGGTCTGCCGCTCGCGCGCATGATCGAGACCGAAGGCCGCGTCATGCGCCTCGCCGACCAGATCCGCCGGACGCGAGACCGGCTCGGGCTCCCAGGCGGGCTCGGGCTCGACAAACGCCTTGCGCGCCGGTTCGTAAGCCGCGGGCTCGTCGTCATAGTCGTCGTAATCGAGCGGCGCGGGTTCGGAAGTGCGGATGGACTCCGGCCGGACCGGCGCCGCCGGCGCCGCGACGGGAGCCGCCAGGCGGGGCTCCGGCCGGTGTTCGGGCTTGGGTTCGGCTTTGGGTTCAGGCCGGGGTTCAGGCTTGGGCGCGGGTTTCGGTTCAGGCCGGGGCTCGGGCTTCGGCTCGGCGATCACCGGGCTCTTTTCCACCATCGATTCGAGCTCGGCCATCAGGGCCTCGGTCTCGTCGACATCGGCGGGCAGCGCCTCGGCGTGTTCGCTTTCGACCTCGTCGATGGCCGCGCCCAGCTTGTCGAGCTGGCGGGCGATCACCTCGTCGGATGGCGGCGGATTGATCGCTTCCAGCTGGCGGCGGATGGCGGCCCGCGCCTTGTCATAGACCTTGGCCCGGTTCTCCGGCGTATTGTTGGGCAGGCTGTCGACCGCCTTCCGGATGACTGCTACAAAATCCGCCATGCTCTACCCTGGTTTGATCCCACGAAGCGCTCCAAATCACTTGAATGCGCTAACCTAGTCTTCAAACGGATCAGTCACAAGTATGGTGTCGTCGCGCTCGGGACTTGTGGACAACAGCGCCACCGGCGCGCCGATCAGCTCCTCGATGCGGCGGACATACTTGATCGCCTGCGCCGGCAGGTCGGCCCAGCTGCGGGCGCCCACCGTGGTGCCCTTCCAGCCCTCGATGCTCTCGTAGACCGGGGTGACGCGGGCCTGCTGGCCCTGGCTCGCCGGCAGGTGATCGATCTGCACGCCGTCGAGCTCGTAGCCGACGCAGATCTTGAGCTCCTCCAGCCCGTCGAGCACGTCGAGCTTGGTCAGCGCGATGCCGGTGATGCCGTTGACGGCGACCGACTGCCTGACCAGCGCCGCGTCGAACCAGCCGCAGCGGCGCTTGCGCCCGGTGACGGTGCCGAACTCATGGCCGCGCTCGCCCAGGAACTGGCCGGTGGCGTCAAACAACTCGGTCGGGAACGGCCCCTCGCCCACGCGCGTGGTGTAGGCCTTGGTGATGCCCAGCACATAGCTCAGCGATCCCGGCCCGAGGCCGGAGCCGGCGGCGGCCTGGCCCGACACGGTGTTCGACGAGGTGACGAAGGGATAGGTGCCGTGGTCGACGTCGAGCAGCGTGCCCTGCGCGCCCTCGAACAGGATGCGTTGTCCGGCGCGGCGCTTCTGGTCGAGAAGCAGCCAGACGGTTTCGCGGAACGGCAGGATGCGGGAGGCGACCGAGGTCAGCTCCTCGATGATCGTGTCGACGGCGATTTCGGGCTGGCCCAGGCCGCGGCGCAGCGCGTTGTGATGGGTCAGGAGCCGGTCGACCTTGGCCGGCAGCGTTTCGAGATTGGCGAGATCCATCACCCGGATGGCGCGGCGGCCGACCTTGTCCTCGTAGGCAGGGCCGATGCCGCGCCGCGTGGTGCCGATCTTGGTGCCGGAGTTCGACGCCGCGTCCTCGCGCAGCGCGTCGAGCTCGCGGTGCAGCGACAGGATCAGCGTGGCGTTGTCGGCGATCCT
>JAHJUC010000059.1 GCA_018829385.1 Alphaproteobacteria bacterium | reverse complement strand
CGCAATCGCCAGGGTGATGAGGCACATCACCAGAATGACGGCGGTCAGTTTCCAGACGAAGCGGGGCGACAGAAGCGGCGCGTGTTCGATGGTGGATGAGGTGTCGGACATGGGTGCCGGTTGTTTCGATCTGTGCCAATATGGGACATCCGGCCGCGGCATGGCGCTTGCTAGATGGGTTGACGAACTTCAACTCTGGACCGGACATGGTTAACCAATGATTTATTCCCTCGACTTCCTTGCCGCGATATTTGCAATGGCCACCGGATTTGCCGCGGCCTGGGTCGGTCTCGAGATCGTCCGGCTTGCCGGGTGGCGGGAGCCGGAACTTGCCGGAATGCCGGCGCGGCCGTTTCGGCTCGGCGCCGAACTCGCCCTGGCGGCGCTGGTGGGGCCGCGGCTTCTGCTGATCAACGGGTTCAGGAACTGGCGGGCCGGCCTGGTTTCGCTGCCGCTGTATGTGGTGCTGGCGCTGGTCGCGGCCGGCTGGTCGATGTGTTCAGGCGTCATCGTGCTGCAGATGGCTTTCGCGAGCGGCTATTTCCTGGCCTGAGATTTCGGGTCAGCACCGATCCGCCGTTTTGCGCCGATGCCCGTCGTCGGAGGCGATCGAAACCGCCGGCCGGAAACAGAATCGTACCATCGCACGCCCAAACGTTTTAAAGAGCGGTTGGAGATGTTGCTGGTTCCGGCGACGCGAGAAAGAGGAAATGCGAATGGCGATCTACAGTCTGGATGGAAAAAAACCGACGCTGCCGGCTGGGTTTTACTATGTGGCGGACAGCGCCCAGGTCATCGGCAACGTGATTCTGGAGGAGGGCGCCGGCATCTGGTTTGGCGCGGTCCTGCGCGGCGACAATGAATCGATCACCGTCGGCGAAGGGTCCAATATCCAGGAAAATTGCGTTCTGCATACGGATCTGGGGTTTCCGCTGGTGATCGGCAAAGGCTGCACCATCGGCCATGCCGCGATTCTGCATGGCTGCACGATCGGCAACAACAGCCTGGTCGGCATGGGGGCGACTGTGCTGAACGGCGCGAAGATCGGCGAGAACTGCCTGATCGGGGCCGGGGCCCTGGTGACCGAAGGCAAGGTCATCCCCGACAATTCGCTGGTGGTCGGCTCGCCCGCGAAAGTGGTCAGAACGCTTGGCGGCGACAGCGCGGCCATGCTGAAGCTGTCAGCCAGCCATTATGTCGAAAACGCCAGGCGGTTTGCCAAAGGACTTGCGCGCATCGACTGACGTTCCTTGTCCCCGAGCTGTCATGCGCACAAGCAGGTGCATGCGCAGATGAAGGAGCCGACCCCAGGGGACATTGGGGTCGGCTCGAGGCCTGGCCGTTGCGGGGAAGCATGGGGACTCGACCAGAGCCTTACCCTGAACCGTGCGCGATGGATGTGGACGGTTCTTGTGCGTGACGTACCGGAGGCCCCCGCGAGCCTTTGTCCGGGACGTGAAAGATCAGTTCTTGATGGTACCGACGTTGGTGGCCGATCCCGCTCCGAGCTTGGTCCAGCGTGCCGCATGCTCGGATGACTGCCGCTTGACGAATGTGTAGCCGGTTTCCGACCACAGGCGGACATCGCCGCGCATGTTGTCGAGAATGTAGTCGCCGTAGTCCGTTCGCACCGTCAGCACCGCATGGCCGTCGCCATTGGGCTGGAGAACCACGGTAATCAAGAGATTGTTCGGCGAGAAACCTTTCTCCATCAGCATGTGCCGCTTCAAAAGCACGTAGTCTTCACAGTCTCCGACAGTGCGCGGGTAGGACCAGAGTTCCTCGACGCCATGAATGTTGAGGTCGGTGTCAGGCCGGATGCTCTGGTTCACGCGGGTGTTGATCTCCAGCATGGTTGCCCAGTGCTTTCGCGTCAGCGCCATGGGACCCGGGTCCCCGCCAAGCGAAGTGCACTCATCCGGATAGGTCTTGCAGAACTCGAAATGGCCAATCGGCGGATTTGTATTGCCGGCCGCGACCAGATTGGTGGGTGCCGCCGCAGCAGCTGTGTTGACAGTGATTGCCAGGCCAAACGCCGCAGCAAGTTTCCCCATTGCTTGTACTTGTTTGTGCATTGTCTTGTTTCCCCGTTATGGGACAACAATGCCACGCAGGTTTTGACATGACGCAAAAAACATCAGTATAATTAAGTACTTAATTGAGGCTAATGCAATTAAAACAAGTATAAAACTGGAATAAAATGAATCTAAAACAAGTATAAAAAACCGCTGCATGCATTCAGCGTTTGGCAACCATGCTTCCGCTTCCGGTATTGGCCGGCAAGGGGCCCGGCGAGTTCCGAGGCGCCGGGCTGATGCTGCGGGATGCGTTCCTACCTCGTGCCATTGGAGCCAACCGGGGCAGGGGGCGACAAACAGGCCGTTGCCAGTGGGAACTGAAGCATTGACTTCGGTCAAAGAACTACGGAGCGTTCAGCGATCAAATACTGATGCGGGCATCATGGTGCCCGCATGAACAAACCGTTGGTCACTTCTATCGCTACCACGCAAGAGAGACCAGCGGTCAGTTTTGAAGAATAGAACGCGAGCCGGTCGGTCCAGTATGGGAAACATTTCAGAAGATATCCGCCTGGACCTGCTGAAGCAGCACGGTACGTTTCCGATCGCATATTCGGTCGCATTCCAGCCGGGTCTTCGCCATTTTGGCGATGAGCAGGGCTTCATGGCCTACAAGATGGTCGGAAGAACGGCCTTCGTGCTTGCCGACCCCGTTGCGGAACCGGACCGCCACGAAGCCCTCATCGACAGCTTCCTCGCCAGCCATTCGGATGTCGTCTTCTGCCAGGCTTCGTTCCGAACCGCCGAAATCCTTTCGAGGCGCTCCTTCTTCGTGAACGATTTCGGATGTGAGAGCATTGTCGATCTCAAGAGGTTTTCATTCCGCGGGCCGGAACTGCGGAGCTATCGCACGGCATCCAACCGGTTGACCGCACGCGGCTACCAGGTCCGCGAAATGCCGGCAGGCGATTTCAGTCCGGCCGATCTGCGGGCCATCTCGCAAGCGTGGAAAAGCACCCGGGTCGCCAGGAACCGGGACCTGCGCTTCCTGGTGCGTCCGGTCGTGCTGGCCAATGAGCCTGAAGTGCGGAAATTCTTCCTGCTCAATTCCGCCGGTGTGCCGGAGGGGTTTGCCGTTTTCGATCCGGTCTACGAGATGGGGCAGGTGACCGGTTATCTTTCCGCCACGCGGCGATGGTTGCCGACATCGGATTCGCTGGCTGCCTATTTCATGGTGCGGACCGCCATCGAGACATTCCAGGCCGAGGGCGTCGCCCATCTCCATCTTGGGCTTTCGCCGTTTCACAAGATCGAGGACAAGACTTTTACGAAGAACTGGCTCGTCCGGCGCGGTTTCCGCTGGATGTACACCAACTCCCTGATCAACCGTTTCGTCTATCCATTCCAGAACCTTACCAGGCACAAGGCGAGCTATGGCGGAGATGACCGACAGACCTATTACGCCTTCAACACCTTGCCGAGCCTGCCGCGCCTGCTGAAGCTGATCTGGGCCTGCCGCCTCGTGTAAAGGCGATCCTTTCTATCAGGACCGGCCATTGTGCGGGGGCACGTCCCGCGTCAAGCGAGACGCTGCAGCGGCGCCGGCAGGGCTTGCCGCGGGCGCGATCCGGATGCTACCCAACGCCACCCGGTGCGGCCTGCCAAATGGCCTGCCGGGCCTGTCGGAGCTGCACGCCGGTGTACCGGGCGAAGTACGGTCAGCCACTCGGGCAAACGGAGATTTTGATGCGCGGCCGCTATGTGAGCCTTTCCCCCGCACGCCGCCTTGTCGCGGACTACATGTGGTTTTCACGCGACCTGCCCTTGGTGACCGTCGAAAGACGGATTGATCTTGCGCGCTTGATCGAGGTGCGCAAACGTGCCGCCGAGCGGCCGATATGGGCAGCGGTGTTCGCAAAGGCCTTCGCCATGGTCTGCATGGAGGAGCCGCGGCTGCGCCGCGCCTATGTCAAACTGCCGTGGCCGAGTTTCTATGAATATGTAAGCCCGGTTGCATCGATCATTCTCGAGCGTGAGCATGACGGCGAGGAGGCCTTGTTGACCGCCCTGGTCAAGAGCCCCGAGACCGTTCCGCTTGCCGATATAAGCCAGAGCGTGAGGCGGCTGGCGGCAAGCCCGGTCGCCGAGGTTCGCGAGTTCTCCCGCATGTTGCGCGTGGCCCGGTTGCCAAGACCGCTGCGCCGCATGATCTGGTGGACCGTTCTCAATTGGGGCCGCCTGCGGGCCAATTATTTCGGCACCTTCCTTCTGACCTCGCTGATGAGCGAACAAGCCATCTCCAAGCGCATTCTTTCACCGTTGCCGGCCATCCTGACCTATGGCGTGTTCGACGATGACGGCCATATAGAAGTGCGGATCACCTTCGATCACAGGGTGATGGATGGGCTGGTGGCAGCGCGCGCGCTTTCCCGGCTCGAACAGGTGCTGAACGGCCCGATCGCCGACGAGATCGCCGCGCAATCCGCGTGAAGCTGGAGGCAGGCAGGGCAGAGACGACCAGGGGAAGCCCGGCATGGTTGGCCGCGGCATGAAAAACCGGCCGCTGCGGGCCGGCTGGACAGGGCGCTACAGAAGGCCCCGTTTCACGACAACTGATTGATGGCGTCTTCCGGCTGTAGCGTCATGAATTCCATGGCGATGCCTTCCTGGAAATGACGGACCACGCGTCCGCGCATGTTGCCGAGCAGCACCATGGTTCCGAATGCCGGGCGAACGTCGATTTCAACCGCGGCGCCGGAGACCGAGAGGTCGATGATGCGGCACGGATAGCGGCGGCCATCGTCGAGGCGGATTTCGGAGACGGGATTGCTTGGCGAGACGCGCTCGTGGCGGCGGTCTTCGGGCAGTCCGAGTTCGTGCTTGTTGGCAAGCCAGGTCAGCTGGGCGGAGAGCTTGTCGCGTTTGCGATCGGTGGCGTTCAGCGAAATGGTGAAGGAGCGGAGCCCCGATTCGACCACCTTGCCCTCGATACGGCCGATGTAATCGACATAGGCGACGATACGTTCTCCGGCTTCCGGCCGTGAGCCGCTGTTGATCACGGCGTCGAAAGGCGACATCGCATCAACGATGCAGTCGTGCTCCGAATGATCCGCACGCATGAAACGGCCCTGCACAGAGATTGTCACGCGATGGAACTTCTGTTCCCCGTGGTCAGACGTATCGGACGGGTGCTGTGCGGTGGTTGCGGTCAACATGAAAGCCTGTCGATTCCCTGACGATTGAGGTCTCATGTTAATCCAGGCAATGTTAACAATGGGTAAGCAAAGCCCGAATGCACCCGTTAATCGCGACGGCCGCCGTCAAGTACAACCAGATGTGCGACTTTCCGGCGATTGGCATTGAAACCCGCGGCAAAAGTCGGGGCGGAGGCCGGCAGCCTGACCTCGGGGCGGTTGGCGAGGAACACCGGATTGCGGGTCTGGTCGATGAAGCGAATGCCCGTCGTTGAAAAACCCACAACCGGCTCGTGGCCGATCCAGTAGGGCGGCTCAAAGACCGACAACAACCCGATCAGCCTGTCGTTGAGACCGCTGGGTCCGGTGATCGGAAGCAGGAGCATCTCGGCCTGCGCCACCCGTCCGCCCTGGCTCAGGCAATCGAGCGACATGACGGCCGGCGTCGCGCCGGTTGCAACCGAGGCGCCGGTGCGAGCGGCATTGCGGACGCCGTCGGCCAGCCACAGCGATGCGAAGGCCGATCCCTTCAGTTCCCGCCCGTGAAGCGCGCAGAGCGCGGTCCCGGCGAGACGGAAGTTGAGCTGGTTGTCAGCCGCGAGGTCGCAGATGAAGACATTCGGCAAAAGGGTGCGGATGTCGGCGGGCTCGATATCGGTTCGGCTGGGTGCTGCACGTCCACCGCGCTTTTTGGTCCAGTAATCGAAGAGCTCAAGGCTGTTGTTGTGTTTCATCGTGTCGCCACCGTAGTTTCCGGGGCTGCCCTTGTCCGGATATGTGCCGTTTTGGCGCAATCGGAACTCGACAGCCGGTCTTTGGTGTTAACAATGCGAAAACCATGCCACAGCGGCGGCGTTAAGGTTAATATTGGGTTGCGATTGCGGTGGCCGGTGCGGCGTGCCATCCTGGGGCATCAGTTCTTGAAGGACGTTCCTTCAGCACAAATTAGGACGAGGGGACTCGACCAGCCGTTCGCACATTGCGAGCGGCTTTTTTTTGCCCGGCGGTTGCCACTGTGCGGTGCGGGTTCTACTGCTCGTCGGATGGACATTGGAACAACGGAGAGCGGTTTCGCATGAGCCACGAGCACGACGCAAGGGACCCCGGACCGCAACTGCCGCGACATGAACCGGTCTTCAATCTGCCGAATGTGGTTCTGGCGATGCTCCTGGTGATGGTCGCAATACAGGTGGCGCTCGATTCGCTGTTGCCGCGGGCCGCCATGCTCGAGATCTATCTGCAGACGGCGTTCATCCCGCAGCGATACGACTTCGGGATTGCGGGGCAGGCCGGTCCCTATCTCTGGTCGCCCGTCACCTATTCGCTGCTTCATGGCGGTTACGCCCACCTGGCGCTCAATTCGTTCTGGCTTGCGGCCTTTGGCGCTGTGGTCGCGCGCCGCATCGGCTGGATCCGGTTTCTCGTCTTCTGGTTCCTCAGTGCAATCGCGTCGGCTGCGCTTTTCCTCGCCTTTCACTGGGGTGACCAGAGCGTCATGGTCGGTGCATCCGGGGTCGTTTCGGCGCTGATGGGGGCGGCTGCGCGGTTTGCCTTCGGCGATGGCGGCGGTTTCCGGCGTGACAAGGCCCATCTCAACCGGCGGCTGAGCATCGCACAATCGCTGCGCAATCGCACGGTTTTCGGGTTTCTCGTCGTCTGGTTCGGCATCAACATGCTGGCAGCGGTCGGCTTTTCATTCGGCATCGCGGATTCCGCGATCGCCTGGGAAGCGCATGTCGGCGGCTTCCTGTTCGGTTTTCTGACATTTTCCCTGTTCGATCCGATCGAGCCGCACTGACCAAGCCGGGTCGGTTTTCATAGGGTGCTTGCTGTCCGGTTTCCGGATCCGGCGAACCGAGCCATTCCGGTGAGGGGCCTATCTCCCGCGAATCCATGGGTTTTTGTGGCCATTTGACCCGTTCCGCGACAGTTGGGCGAATGTCGGTCGACCGCCATGCGCTGAAAGGTCCGCAGGCTTGCAAACGCTCGGGTTCAAGCGCACCATATGGTCCCGGCGTTGGGGAGCGCCCGGGACAATGAGGCCTATGGCGGAAGGAGGATTGAATGACTGTTAAACAGATACTTGACCAGAAGGGTCGCAACGTCGTCACCGTGAATCCCACGATGGGAACCGAGGAAGCGGTGCGATTTCTTTCCGACAACAAGATCGGCGCGGTTGTGGTGACCGGTACTGGCGGCAAGATAGCGGGCATTCTTTCGGAACGCGATATCGTCCGGGCCGTGGCATCGAAAGGGGCTGCCGCGCTCTCTTCGCCGATTTCGGCCATCATGACGTCCAAGGTGACGACCTGTGGCGAAGATCACAGCATCAACCAGGTGATGGAGCTGATGACCAATGGCCGGTTCAGGCATTTGCCGGTCGAGAAGGACGGAGCCTTGATCGGGATCATCTCGATTGGCGACGTGGTACGGCGGCGTATCGAAGACGTCGAGCGCGAGGCCGAGGAGATCAAGGCCTATATCGCGGGCTGATCGCCCGGGATTGCTGGTTTGAAGCTGCCGACCGGTGGCTTGTACAACCCGCAACGGCGGCAGGTCCGCGATTGCCATGCGCGACCGTGGTGCCGGTTCAGGCCGGTGACAGGATCGCCTGCATGCGCATGATTTCGCCGAGTTTCGCGGAGGCTTCCTGGTAGCCGCGATCGATCGCTTCGCTGGCGCGGTGGAATTCCGACAGGCCAATGTCCGACAGTCGCGGGTGCAGCGACAGATCGGGCGGATCCCCGGCAAGGCGCGCCCGTGAAATCCGGTCCTGAATGATGTTGAACGCCTGGACCATGACCGAGGTCATGCCGATCCGGCTTTCGCGCGGCTTCTGGCGCCGCTCGGGGCCGTCATAGGCGGGAGCTGGCTCGCTGGCGGTGTGCTTGATCACCGCCGAGCGGCCGTAGAGGTCGTAGTGCAGGTTGACCGCCACGACGAGCGGCTGCTCGTGGGCGCGGCAGACCGATACCGGCACCGGGTTGACCAGCGCGCCGTCGAGCAGTGTCCGGTTGTTGCAGCGGACCGGTTCGAAAATACCCGGCAGCGCATAGGAGGCGCGAATGCCGGTAATCAGCGATCCCGACGAAATCCAGACTTCGTGGCCGGTGTTGAGTTCCGCGGCGACGGCGACGAAGGTCCGGTCGAGATCCTCGATGTTGACGCCGATCAGGTGTTCCTGCATGCGGTCGTTGAGCCGCATCCCGCCAAACAGGCCGCCGCCGCCGATGGCGAAGTCCAGCAGTCCGGCAATCCGGCGCATGGTCAAGCTGCGGGCGAAATTCTCCAGTTCGTCCAGCCGTCCGGCCAAGTAGCAGCCTCCGACCAGCGCGCCGATGGAGGTTCCGGCAATCATCGAAACCTCGACGCCGGCTTCGTCCAGCGCCCGCAGGACACCTATATGGGCCCATCCGCGAGCGGCGCCGCCGCCCAGAGCGAGGGCAATCCTTGGCTTTTCTGCAGGCTTGTGTTGCATCCCACCCACCGGTGTCATGGCCATTATGCTGCCCGCATCTGCGGCAGTGACTGGCTCTGTGGTACGGCTCATGTTCCAGTTCAGCATTGTCTTTCCTTCCCCGCCGAACACTCCCCCGCGTTCAAGTTGATGACACCAGAGTTGGGTTGCAAATTGGTGAAGGAGACAGATTGCTGCTTCAAAATGGTGCAGCTTGCCTAATGATCGGTATACACGGAGGCGGGATCGAAAAGCGGCTCGGAGTCGATTTCAAGCCGGGTTTCGCCGTCCCTGCCGACCACTTTCCGGTAGAAACAGGAGCGTCTGCCGGTGTGGCAGGTCGCATCGGCGCCGCTGACCCGGACCTTGAGCAGGACGGCGTCCTGATCGCAATCGACGCGGATTTCATCGACCATCTGGAGATTGCCCGAGGTCTCGCCCTTCTTCCACAGCGCATTGCGCGACCGGCTCCAATAGTGGGCGACACCGGTGTCGATCGTCAGCCTGAGCGCTTCGTCATTCATGTGCGCAAGCATCAGCACCGCATTGTCGCGGCTGTCTGCCACAACCGCCGTGATCAGGCCGTTGGCGTCAAACCGCGGCGTGAGCTCCGCGCCTTCCTCAAGCGTGGTCTTGTCGGCAGATGGTGTCTTGAATGAAGCTGTCATGGGAACCCCTCATATCGGGGTTCGCAATCAACCCCTGATCAGTGTCATGAAGCGGACCTGTTCGTGCGGATCCGTCTTGAACGCGCCTGTAAAGGTCGTGGTGATGGTTGTCGAGCCTTGCTTCTTGATGCCGCGCATGGCCATGCACATGTGCTCGGCCTCGATCATCACCGCGACACCGCGCGGATGCAAGGCGTCGTCGATGGAATGGGCGATCTGGGCGGTCATGGTTTCCTGGATCTGCAGCCGGCGTCCGAAGATGTCGATCACCCGGGCAATCTTTGACAGGCCAAGCACCTTGCCGTCGGGCAGGTAGGCGACATGGGCCTTGCCGATGATCGGCACCATGTGGTGTTCGCAGTGGGAGAAGAACGGAATGTCCTTGACCAGCACGATGTCGTCATAGCCCGCGACTTCCTCGAAGGTGCGTCCGAGTTCTTCCTCGACATCCTGGTCGTAGCCGGAAAACATCTCCTTGTAGGCCTTGACCACGCGCTTTGGCGTGTCGCGCAGACCTTCACGGGTGATGTCATCGCCAACCCAGCGCAACAGCGTGAGAACGGCTTCCTCGGCCTCCGCTTCAGTCGGGCGGTTGTCCTTGGCGTTCAGGTTCTTGACGATGGCATCCATGCTCGTGGTCTCCGTAGGGAATTACACCCTTTACGTTGTTCGCATTCAGTCGGACCACGCACTCGGACAATAATGCGTGCAGTGCCGCATTTGATGTCCAGCGGGTTCCGGGGCTTTCGGGCGCAAGCCCTCCGGCACGGTCTCCCTCAGCGCGCGGCAAACAGGTTTTGCCGAACGCCTGACAGGTACTATATAGTCATCCTGAGGCGCGCGTCGAGATGGGCGCCGCCTTCTCGTGTCGCAACCCGAATGGCGGGACGCGAAATCCGGGACGCAAATCCAGGGAAAGGTCCGAAGCTATGATCGACGATGTTTACAATGCCCGGATCCTGGACTTCGCCGGCAATATTCCGCGCATCGGGTCGCTCGAGGATGCGGATGCGGAAGCCTCTGCCCACTCGAAACTGTGCGGCTCCAAGGTCAAGGTCTGGCTGAAGATGGACGGTGACCGGGTTTCCGATTTCGCCCATGACGTCAAGGCCTGCGCGCTCGGCCAGGCGTCGTCCTCGATCATGGCGCGCAACATCATCGGAGCAAGTGCTTCGGAGTTGCGCGAGGTGCGCGAGACAATGCGCAAGATGCTCAAGGAAAATGGTCCGGCGCCGGAAGGCCGCTTCGCCGATCTCAAGTTTCTCGAACCGGTGCGCGACTATCGCGCGCGGCACGCCTCGACCTTGCTGACATTCGACGCCGTGGTCGACTGCCTCGACCAGATCGCGGCGCGCAAGGGCAAGGAAGACGCGGCTTGAGTGCATCGGATGCGAGGGGCCGGAACTGGCGCGGTCCCTGGCCCAGGACGCCCGGACGGCTGCTCGGCACCGGGCTGGTGCGGCTTTACCAGCTGACATTGTCCGGTTTCGTCGGCAATTCCTGCCGGCACCTGCCGACCTGTTCGGAATATGGCTACGAGGCAATTGCCCGGCACGGGCTTTGGAAGGG
>JAHJUC010000502.1 GCA_018829385.1 Alphaproteobacteria bacterium | reverse complement strand
TGATCATGGCCGACATTTTCTGGTTGAACACGCCGACGCGGCAATGGCCGTCAAGCGAGATGCCGGCGGCGTTGCCCTGCACCGCATCGCCGCTGAGATTGCAGACGAACTTGGTGCCCTTGTACTTGCCGGCAACGATTTCGCCCGGTCCCTTCCATTCGCCGGCGACCGATTCGAAGAACACCGTGTCCCGGTCGCGCGCCTGGGATGAGGCGGCGGGTGCAAGGACGATTGCCGCAAGACACAGCGGAATGATGCGAAACTTCGAGAACATGGTCACACCTGTTGCGGCTGGAAACGAGATCTGAGATTGCCCCAGAATGGTTAATGGACCGTAATCGGTGCCGATATATCCACATATTCGGCGCGATTCATAGCCCGTCGCCGGTTTTTCCGGATCCGGCCGGCTTGCCGCCCACGTTCGCGATATCCGAGACGAAATCGCCGATGCCGGGCCGCTTGAGGGCCTGAAACGGCATCGGGCGGCACAGATCCATCGCTGAAATGCCGATCCGGGCGGTCATCAGCCCGTTGATGACGCCCTCGCCAAGCCGGGCGGAGAGCTTCGCCGCGACGCCGTGACCGACCACCTGCTGGATCAGGCTGTCGCCTGCGGCAATGGCGCCGGTGACCGCGAGATGGGCGATCACGTCGCGGAACAGGCGGATCATGCCGATTGTGCCCGGCCGTCCGCCGTAAAGCTCTGCCATGGCGCGGATCAGCCGGACGGCCTCGAAGCCGACATAGGCGAGATCGACGAAGGCGCGGGGACTGACGGCGGTGACGACGGACACCCGCTTGGCCGCGTTGACGGTGAGTTGCCGCGCCTGCCGGTCAAGCGGCGCCATCAGTTCGCGTTCGGCGAAAGCGAGATAATGCGGCCCGTCGATGATCTCGTCATCGAGCGACTTGAGGCTCTTGCGGCCGCGGGCGGTCAGCGGATTGACGGCGACCAGGCTTGCCACTTCGGAGGCGAGCGTGCGGGCTTCCCTGGCCGTGGCGGAGCGGGTCCGGGCGGCGATGCTCTCGCGCAGGTGAGCAACCTTGGCCAGCCGGCGAATGCCGATGATTTCCCGGATCACCAGCGCCAGCAGGGCGAGGGCCGCGATCGCTGCCGCGGCGGTTGCGGCCCAGCCGAGCCAGGCAATGCGGTCGAACAGGCTGCGGATCAGCGTGTCGGTCCAGATCCCGAGCGCCAGGGCGAGGAGAAAGCCGAGGCTGGTCAGCAGGATCTTGCCGGCGGTCAGGCGGCGTGGCCGCGGCGCTGCCGGCGGCGGCGTCAGCGCCTCAAGAGCTTCCGGCTGTGACACGAACGGATCGTCCTGTTCCCTCGTCATTTCGACGGTGACGGGAATGGCTGCAGGCTTGCGCGCTGTTTTCGCCTTGCTCTCGGCGGCGCCCGATGGCGCCTTGGCGGCGGGGTCGTCGACGCTGAAGGAGCGTGGCTTGCGGGGTCCGGATGAAGCGTCGCTGTCGGTCATGCCAGACGGTCTCCCAGAAGGTAGTCCAGGGCCCGGTCGAGGCGGATATGGGGCAGCGACAGCTTGATGCCGGTTTCGCTTTCCTCGATCGACGGCGGGCGGAAGCGGACGATGTTGATCTCCGGCAAAAGCGGCTCACGGGATGAATCAACCGCTTTGAAAAATGAATCCGGATTCTTCGGCAAGTCACCGGGAAATATGGCTGTTTTGCGGTTGCCGTCGAACAGTTCTCCGGCAATGCGTTCGCCTTGAAGCGGGGTGCCGACGATCACCGGAAGCTCCTCGCCATCCTGGCGGACGGTGGCCTCGCGGGTGGCCCGCACCGCCGCCAGCGCCAGCACCTCGATGTCGGCGCCCGACGAGCCGATGCCGGTGGAGGCGCGCTCGACGATGCGCCGCGCGATGGCCTCGAGCCGGTCGTGGCTTTCATGGTGCAGGTGATCGGCCTTGGTGGCTGCGATCAGCACCTTGTCGATGCGGCGCGAGACCAGGCTGGTGAGCAGGTTGCCGCTGCCGGGGCGGAAACAGGAGAGCACGTCCGAGAGCGCGCGTTCGAGATCGATGACCGCCTCGCGACCGGCATTCATCGCCTGCATGGCGTCGATCAGCACGATCTGCCGGTCGAGACGGGCAACGTGCTCGCGGAAGAAGGGTTTGACCACCACCGACTTGTAGCTCTCGAACCGCCGCTCCATCATCGCCATCAGCGAGCCTTTCGGCGCAGGCCCGTCGGGCAGGTTGGGCAGCGGCGCGAAGGTGAGCGCGGGCGAACCGTCGAGATCGCCCGGCATCAGGAAGCGGCCGGGGGGCAGGGTGGACAGCGCCCGCTCGTCCTTCTTGCAGGCGCGCAGGTAATCGGTGAACAGCCGGGCAAGCTCGCGCGCGTCGCTCTCGTCGGCGGGCTTGAGCGGATCGATGGCGCCGGCCTTTTGCAGCCAGGGGGCGGCCAGGTCTGCGCGCACCGGGGACCGCGCCAGCGACGCGGCATTGAGCGAGAAGGCGGCAAAGTCCTGGCCCAGCAACGGCAGGTCGAGCAGCCATTCGCCGGGATAGTCGACAATGTCGAGACACAGCCTGCCGCCGGAGAAGAAGCGGTTCCAGCCGCTGGCTGATTCATACTCGATGACCAGCCGCAACTCGGAGATGGCGCGGGTCGAATCCGGCCAGATCCGCTCGCCGATCATGCGGGCGGCGTGATCCTCGTACTGAAACCGCGGCACCGCATCGTCGGGCTGGGGTTCGAG
>JAHJUC010000501.1 GCA_018829385.1 Alphaproteobacteria bacterium | reverse complement strand
ATAGACCGGGTGGTTCTTGAGATAGTCGGGCATCTCTTCGCCGGCTTCCAGGCGCGCGCGAATCTTCGAATGCGCCAGGTCGCGGGCAACGATGATTGAGCCGGTGAGCGACACTTGCGTCTTGATCGGGTGCTTGGACAACTCGGCAAGGATCTCGCTCATCGGCCGGTTGAGATCAATCTTGACCACGTGTTCGGAGAGCTTGTCCTCATCGATATCAGGCAGATATTTCGACGGATCGGCTTCCAGCTGCTCGAGGAAGATGCCGTCCCTGGTGATCTTGCCCTTGGCCTGGCGGTCGGCCGAGCAGGAGACGCCGAGACCGATCGGCAGCGAGGCGCCGTGGCGCGGTAGCCGGATGACGCGGACATCGTGACAGAAATACTTGCCGCCGAACTGCGCGCCGACGCCCATCTGCTGGGTCAGCTTGTGGACTTCGGCTTCCATTTCGAGGTCGCGGAAGGCGTGGCCGGAGTCCGAGCCGCAGGTCGGCAGCTCGTCGAGATAGCGGGTCGAGGCGAGCTTGACGGTCTTGAGGTTCATCTCGGCCGAGGTGCCGCCGATGACAATCGCCAGGTGATAGGGCGGGCAGGCCGCCGTGCCCAGCGTCAGGATCTTCTCGCGCAGGAATTCGATCATCCTGTCATGGGTCAGCAGCGACGGCGTGCCCTGGTAGAGGAAGGTCTTGTTGGCCGAACCGCCACCCTTGGCGACGAACAGGAAGTCGTAGCTGTCCTCGCCCTCTTCGTAGATGTCGATCTGGGCCGGGAGGTTGGTCCTGGTGTTCTTTTCCTCGAACATGGAAAGCGGAGCAAGCTGCGAGTAGCGCAGGTTGCGGCGCTCGTAGGCGTCCATCACGCCGCCGGCCAGCGCCTCGTAGTCGCCGCCCTCGGTCCAGACCTTGCGGCCCTTCTTGGCCATGATGATCGCCGTGCCGGTGTCCTGGCACATCGGCAGCACGCCGCCGGCGGCGATATTGGCGTTCTTGAGCAGGTCGAAGGCGACAAAGCGGTCGTTCTCGGTGGCTTCCCGATCGTCGAGGATCGCCGCCAGTTGCTTGAGATGGCCGGGCCTGAGCAGATGGTTGATATCGCCGAAGGCCGCTTCGGCGAGAAGACGCAAACCGTCGGTGTCGACCGTCAGGATTTCCTGGCCGCGGAATTCCTCGACGCCGACATGCTTGTCGGTCAGTTTCTTCCAGGGTGTGGTGTCGGGTCCAAGGGGGAAGAGATCGTTTGCCACGGGATACCTTTCCGGTCGCCTGTTAGTCGCCTAGCATGAGGCCCGGTCTTAGGATGAAGGACGGTGAATTGCAATTGCGCTATGGATGCAGGGGCGAGGGCGCTCTTGTGCGTTTCGAGATATCATGATTTATCGAAGTGAATGAATCGTTTCAGCGGCGCGAGGCTTTGATGTCATGATCAGGGCACGCGCGTTTCGTTGCCGAAATCCGTGCCCAGGAGTACGACATGTCGACATTTGAACGCTACCTGACACTCTGGGTCGCTCTGTGCATCGCCGCGGGCATTGCCCTTGGATACGTCTTCCCGGCCGTCTTCCAGGCCATCGGCTCCGCCGAGATCGCCAATGTCAACCTGCCGGTCGCGGTGCTGATCTGGCTGATGATCATCCCGATGCTGGTCAAGATCGATTTCGGGTCGCTGGGACAGGTCAGCCGGCACTGGCGCGGCATCTCGGTCACGCTCATCGTCAACTGGGCGATCAAGCCCTTCACAATGGCGGTCATGGCCTGGTTCTTCATCGGCTGGCTGTTCCTGCCTTATCTGCCCGGCGACCAGATCAACAGCTACATCGCCGGCCTGATCCTGCTTGGCGCCGCCCCCTGCACGGCGATGGTGTTCGTCTGGAGCAATCTGACGAAGGGGGATCCGCTGTTCACCCTGAGCCAGGTCACGGTCAATGACCTGGTGATGGTGATTGCGTTTGCCCCGATCGTTGCGCTGCTTCTGGGCATTTCGGCGATCACGGTGCCGTGGCAGACGCTGCTTCTGTCGGTAACGCTTTACATCGTGGTGCCGGTGATCATCGCCCAGGTTCTGCGCAACCGGCTTCTGGCGTCCGGCGGCGAGGCCGCGCTGCAGGGGCTGCTGTCGAAACTGCAGCCGCTGTCCATCGTGGCGCTGCTGGCGACGCTGGTCGTGCTGTTCGCGTTCCAGGGCCAGGCGATCCTGGCCCAGCCGCTGATCATCGTGCTCTTGTCCGTGCCGATCATCATCCAGACCTACCTGATCTTCGGCATCGGCTATATCGCCAACCGCGTGGTCGGCGAGACCCATGTGATCGCCGGACCGTCGGCGCTGATCGGGGCCAGCAATTTCTTCGAACTGGCGGTCGCCGTGGCGATCAGCCTGTTCGGCTTTGAGTCCGGCGCGGCCCTTGCCACCGTGGTCGGGGTTCTCATCGAGGTGCCCGTCATGCTGTCCCTGGTCTTCATCGTCAACCGGTCGAAGGGCTGGTACGAGATGGCGCCGGCCCTTTCCCGGCGCGGCTCGGCAGAGACGCCGGATTGATGCTGCCGCTGCTCGGGCTGACCGGGGATGCCAAGGGTTTCCGGTATCGCCGACACGCGCGGTGCCAGGTGCCCGAGACGTTCTCGCGACGGTCCGATTGTCCGGCCTGCTCACGAAAGGGTGACAATTCCGCCGATTGAAACCGTCAGGCATTCTTTCCATTGCCGTGTTGATTTGTTAGTGTTCGCGCGAACTTGGCAATTCTGTCGGAACACGCGGGGCCCTCGGGCCTGGCATAACAATCTGGGTTGGGCATGAGCATCAAGATGCGTGCAGGCGTGGCGTTGATCGCCATCGCGGTCACTTTTACCGGCGTGGTGGCAGCAACGCCGCCGGTTCAGGCCCAGGGCCTGCT
>JAHJUC010000500.1 GCA_018829385.1 Alphaproteobacteria bacterium | reverse complement strand
GTGGCTTTCGAGAAATCGCCTTCGGCGCTTCCCTTCGCGTGTTCTGTTCTCAGGGTGGTTCCTTTCCTTTTCCTGAACAGTCCAACAACCGTTGCGATCATCGACGCGATCGCAACGCACCATGAAGATAGTCATGGACGCACCGGTTTTTCAAGATGCAGCGGTTTTATTCGTGACACGCTCGCTGCGGATGGCGCTGGAAGAGAGCGACGAGCGGGGGCCGTGGATGAAGGTCCAGGCGGGCGCCCTGAGATAGGGCAGGATCGCCGCATCGTCTTCATCGATCCGGTCCCGGCTGAAGGTCTTGGCCATTTTCGAGGACAGGTAGGCAAGCGTCGAGCCCGGCCTGTCGATCACCGCGATCGGGAAGGTGCGGGCAATGCCGCGCCAGTTCTGCCACTTGTGGAAGTGCCTGAGATTGTCCGCACCCATGATCCAGACGAAGTTGATGCCGGGATTGCGGGCCTTGACGAAGGCCAGCGTCTGGGCGGTGTAATGCAGCTTGTGGGCGGCCTCGAAGGCGGTGACCTTGACCCGCGGACCCGGCGCCATCCGCCGGCTGAGCGCCACGCGCTCCTCGAGGCTGGCCAGGTCGTCATGATTCTTCAGCGGGTTTCCCGGTGTCACCATCCACCACAGCTGATCGAGCCCGAGGCGGCGCAGCGCGATTTCCGCCACCAGTTCGTGGCCCTGGTGCGGCGGGTTGAAGGAGCCGCCGAACAGGCCGACGCTCATACCCGGTTCGACATGCGGCATCTTCAGGTAGGATGGGGACCTGGCGGAGCGTCCGATCAAGGCCGGATCTGGCCCGTGCCGCGGACGCGGTACTTGAACGAGGTCAGTTGCTCGACGCCGACGGGCCCGCGGGCATGCATCTTGCCGGTGGCGATGCCGATTTCCGCGCCCATGCCGAATTCGCCGCCATCGGCAAACTGGGTCGAGGCATTGTGCAGCAGGATGGCCGAATCCACTTCGGTGAAGAAGCGCTCGACGACCGCCGGATCCTCGGCGATGACGGCCTCGGTGTGGCTCGACGACCACTCGGCGATATGGTCGATGGCGCCTTCGATGCCGTCAACGAAGCGCGCGGCGATGATGGCGTCGAGATATTCGGTGCGCCAGTCGTCTTCCGTCGCCGGGGTGGCGGCGGGCATCAGGTTGATGACGGCATTGTCTCCGTGGACTTCGCAGCCGGCAGCGACGAGATCGGCGAGGATGTCGGCTGCGAGCGCGCGATCCATGGCGCTGTCGAGCAGCAGGGTTTCGGCGGCGCCGCAAATGCCGGTGCGGCGCATCTTGGCGTTGACCACGATGGCGCGGGCCATGGCCGGGTCGGCGGACTTGTCGACATAGATGTGGCACAGGCCCTCGAGATGGGCGAAGACCGGCACCCGGGCGTCGGCCTGGACCCGGGCGACTAGGCTCTTGCCGCCACGTGGCACGATGACATCGACCGTGCCATTGAGACCCGTGAGCAGTTCGCCGACGGCGGCGCGGTCGCTGACCGGGATCATCTGGATGGCGTCAGCCGGCAGGCCGGCCCTTTCGAGCCCCTCGACCAGGCAGGCGTGGATGGCGCGGGAGGAATGGAACGAATCCGATCCGCCGCGCAGGATGACGGCATTGCCGGCCTTCAGGCAAAGGGCGCCGGCGTCGGCGGTGACGTTGGGGCGGCTTTCATAGATCACGCCGATGACGCCGAGCGGGGTGCGTACGCGTTCGATCTTGAGCCCGTTGGGGCGCTCCCAGGCGGCAATGACATCGCCGACCGGATCGGGCAGGGCGGCAATGGCGCGAATGCCATCGATGATCGCATCGATGCGGCCGTCATCGAGTTTCAGCCGGTCGACGAAGGATGCCGCCATGTCGCTTGCCAGCGCCGCTTCGACATCCAGCGCATTGGCGTCGAGAATCTCCTGCCGGCGCGCGGCAATCGCGTCGGCCATGGCCTCAAGCGCAGCATTCTTCCGGTCGGTCGGGGCAATCGAAAGCGGTCGCGCGGCAGCCCTGGCGCGACGGCCGATGTCGGCCATCAGTGCAGCGATGTCAGCTTGGCTCACGGTCTTGTCGAGCATGGCGCTCCTCCCGGCGTGCAATCAGGCAGGTTTCTTACGCAATCGGGGTGGCGGCGTAAAGACGGGACAGGTTTCCGGCCTGATCAGCCGATCACCATGTCGTCGCGGTGGATCATGGC
>JAHJUC010000499.1 GCA_018829385.1 Alphaproteobacteria bacterium | reverse complement strand
GACAAGGCAGTGCTGATCACCGGCGGCGGCAGCGGCATCGGCGCGGCCCTGACCGAAGGCTTTGCGGCCCAGGGCGCCAGGGTGGCGTTCATCGACATCGCAGAGGCGCCGAGCCGGGCGCTTGCCGACCGTCTGGCGGGCACAAGCCGGCATACGCCCCTGTTCATTCATGCAGATCTCAAGGATCTCGAGGCTATCAGTCAGGCGGTTGCGCAGGCCGAAGCCGCACACGGTGCAGCCAGGGTGCTCATCAACAATGCAGCGCTCGACGACCGGCATGAGTTGCTCGAGATGAGCGGCGAGTACTGGGACGCCAACCAGGCGATCAACCTCAGGCCAGTGGCGTTCACCGCCAAGGCGGTTGCGCCGGGCATGATCGCGATAGGCGGCGGCGCGATCGTCAATTTCACCTCGACGTCCTACATGCTCAACATCGGCTCGATGCCGGCCTACACGGCCGCCAAGGCGGGGATCGTCGGGCTGACCAAGGGTCTCGCCGGGCGGCTTGGCCCGGATGGCATCCGCGTCAACGCCATCGCGCCGGGCTGGGTGATGACGGAACGGCAGAAGCAGCTCTGGGTCACCGAGGAAGGCCTTGCCGCGATGATCGACCGGCAGTGCCTGAAGCGGCCGATCGAACCGGAAGACATGGTCGGGCCCTGCCTGTTCCTGGCGTCCAGCGCCTCGGCGATGATCACCGCGCAGGTCCTGATCGCCGACGGAGGCATGATGTGAGCACGACACCCGCCCTCGTTGCCGTCGACTGGGGAACGTCGAGCTTCCGGCTCTGGCTGATGTCGCTCGACGGAACGGTGCTGGCTGAGCACCGCAGCCACGAGGGCATGAGCGAAGTCGCCGGGCGCGGGTTCGAGACAGTCCTGGAAAGCCATCTCGAAGCGCTGGCGGCGCCGGAACATCTGCCCGTCGTCATCTGCGGCATGGCCGGGTCGCGGCAGGGCTGGGTCGAAGCCGGTTATATCGACACGCCGGCCGATGTCACCACCATCGGCGAGACGGCGACCATCGTGCCCGGCACGGCGCGGCAGATCATCATCATTCCGGGGCTGGCGGTGCGCTCGGAAGCCGAACCCGACGTGATGCGGGGCGAGGAAACGCAATTGCTCGGCGCGCATTTCGACATGCCCGGCGGCGAGCGCTACTGCATGCCGGGGACTCATTCCAAATGGGTCAGCATGAACGGGCCGACCGTCACCGGGTTCGAAACCTTCATGACGGGGGAGTTGTTCTCCGTCATCAGCGGCCAGACGATCCTCAAGCATTCCACCGGTGGCGATGGCAGCGTCAGTGCCAATGACCCGGCGTTTCTGACCGGGGTCCGCGACGGCTGGACCCAGCCGGCAAAGACCACGCATCACCTTTTCTCGATCCGGGCAGGACAATTGCTCTACAGTCACCCGGCGGAAGAAAACCGGGCCCGGCTGTCGGGCCTGCTGATCGGCGCGGAGTTTGCCGGCGCCGGCATCCGGGGCGACGAACAGATCGGCCTCGTGGCGAGCGGCGCGCTGCAGCGGCTCTATCACGCGGCCCTGGCCGAATGCGGGGTCAAGGTTCGCGACATCGACGCTGACGTTGCCGTGCGCCGCGGGCTGCTGGAATCCTGGCAGCGCTTTTCCAACACCAACGGGGATATGCAACGCCGATGATGCGGATCAAGTTTCCTTCCATGACACGAAGCCTGGTGGCGATCCTGCGCGGCATCAAGCCCGATGAAACCGCCGCTATCGTCGACGGCCTCATCGAGGCCGGTTTCACGGCCATCGAGATCCCGCTCAATTCGCCCGACCCGTTCCGGTCGATCGAGATCGCGGTCAAGCGCGCGCCGAACGGCGTGCTGATCGGCGCCGGCACGGTGCTCACGCCCGATGATGTCGACCGGCTCAACGGCGTCGGCGGGCGATTGATGGTCAGTCCCAACGTCGACCGCGAGGTGATCGCCCAGGCGGCGTCACACGGCATGGTGACCATGCCCGGCGTGTTCACGCCGACCGAGGCCTTGGCGGCCTGTGCCGCGGGCGCCTCGGCGCTGAAGTTCTTTCCGGCCAGCGTTCTGGGTCCCTCTGGGATCAGCGCCATCCGCGCGGTTCTTCCCAGGGACGTGCCGGTGGGTGCGGTCGGCGGCGTATCCAACGACGATTTCGCCGCCTATGCCAAGGTCGGCGTACGAACCTTCGGGCTCGGCTCCAGCCTCTACAAGGCCGGGATGTCGGCGGAAGAAGTTGCGCGCCGCGGCGCTGCTGCCATCGCAGCCTTCGATGCGCTCGAAAAGGATGGATCATGAAGACCGAAACGATCGCCTTCTCGGGGCGCAAACTGAATGTCCCAGCCTGCACGCTGGGTGAGGGGCCGACCTACGATCCGCACACCGGCACGGCCTGGTGGTTCGATATCCTCGGGCGGAAGCTCTATCAGTACGAACTCGCCACCGATGCCGTTAAGGTTCACGAATTGCCGGTGATGGGCAGCGTCCTGGTCCGGCTCGACGATGACCGGCAGGTGATTGCCACCGAGACCGGCCTGCACCTGCGCCATAGATCGACCGGCGAACTGGAGCTGATAACCCCGATCGAGGCGGACAACGGGATAACCCGATCCAACGACGGACGGGTTCATCCCTGCGGCGCCTTGTGGTTCGGCACCATGGGCAAGAATGCCGAGAAACACGCCGGCGCGATCTACCATGTCGCGCGCGGCAAGGTGACCACGCTGTTTTCCGGCATCACCATTCCCAACGCGATCTGCTTCTCGCCCGATGGTGCAATCGCCTATTTCACCGACACGATGTCGGGCAAGCTGATGCGCGTGGCCATTGACCCGGCAACCGCCCTTCCCACCGGTTCGCCCGAGATCTTCTTCGATCACCGCGGCGGCGACGGCGGGATCGATGGCGCGGTGTGCGACTGCGACGGGATGATCTGGAACGCAAGGTGGGGCGCAGGATGCATCGACGGATACTCCGCGGATGGTGAGCGGATGCTCTCGCTGAAGGTGCCTGCGAGCCAATCGAGCTGCCCGGCTTTCGTCGGCCCCGATGCCGACCGGCTGCTGGTGACGTCAGCGCGTGAAGGCCTGTCGGTCGAAGCGCTTGCCGCCGACCCCGAGGCGGGATCGACCTTCCTGCTTGATCATCCGGTCAAGGGCCGGTTCGAGCCCGACTACATTCTCTGACCTCACCTGGAGCCTGCTCAAATGAACCGTACGCTCGGTGTCTGTTATTACCCGGAACACTGGCCGGAAACCCAATGGGCGGAAGATGCCGCGCGCATGGCCGAACTCGGCCTCACTAATGTGCGGATCGGCGAGTTTTCCTGGTCGCGGCTTGAGCCCAAACGCGGCGCCTGCGACTTCAACTGGCTGCGCCGCGCCATCGACACGTTGCATGGCGCGGGTCTGAAAGTGGTCCTGGGGACACCGACAGCCACGCCGCCGAAATGGCTGGTTGATGAGATGCCGGACATGCTGCCGGTCGGCGCGGATGGCTCGGTGCGCCGGTTCGGCTCGCGCCGTCACTATGATTTTTCCCATGACGGTTACCTGGAAGAATGCAAGCGCATCACGCTCATGCTGGCCAGAGAGTTCGGCGAACATCCCGGCATTGCCGCCTGGCAAACCGACAACGAGTATGATTGCCACAACACCACCCTGTCCTATTCCACCGCGGCACGCGCCGGGTTCCAGCAATGGCTGCAGCGGAAGTACCAGTCCCCCGAGGCGCTCAACCGTGCCTGGGGCAATGTCTTCTGGTCGATGGAGATATCCGAGTTTTCCGAAGTGGAGCTGCCGAACCTGACGGTGACCGAGGCCAATCCGGCGCATGTGATGGACTTCCGCCGCTATGCCTCGGACATGGTGGTCCGCTTCAACAAGGCGCAGGCCGACAT
>JAHJUC010000498.1 GCA_018829385.1 Alphaproteobacteria bacterium | reverse complement strand
GCTGTCATTCCTGTGCAGCCTGAAGAAAGCCGATGGTCCGCACGGCACCGATCACAATTATCTCTCGCCCAACTCCGACATGCTCGGCATCGTGCTGGAGCGGGTCACCGGCGAACGCTTCCCGGATCTGTGCGCCCGGCTGCTCTGGCAGCCGCTCGGCGCCACCGCCGATGCCTTCATCACCGTTGACCCCGAAGGCGCGCCGCGCACCGCCGGCGGTGTCTCCTGCAGGCCGCACGACCTGCTGGCGCTCGGACAGATGCTGATCAATGGCGGTACGGCCAACGGCAGGCAGATCGTCTCCCCGCGCTGGATCGAGGACATGCAGAAAAACGGCGATGAGGGGGTCTGGGCGCGCGGCAGCCAGGCGAGCTTCCTCAAGACCGGCCGTTACCGCAACAACTGGTACCAGGTTGGCGGTGGATCGAAAGCATACCTGGCCGCGGGCATTCACGGCCAGTTCTGCTACTGCGATCCCGACACCAACACCGTCATCGTCTGCACCTCGTCCCAGAACGAGCCGCAAACCGACGCACTCGACCAGGGATTGCTGGGGCTGTTCGCGATGCTGAGCAAAGAGTCCTGAGAACCGTCTATTCGAAGACGATGTTCGGCATCACCCGCGCGCCGTCGCCTGCAAGCTCTTCCAGGCGGGCGCGGACCTTGGCCGCGATCTCGCGATAGACCTTGGCGTGCGGCCCGTCGGCGGCCGTCGCCACCACCGGACGGCCTGCATCCGAGGTCTCACGGATCGGCATGGCCAGCGGCACTTCGCCCAGGAACGGAACGCCGATCCGGCCGGCTTCCTCGCGGGCGCCGCCGTGACCGAAGATATCGTGCCGTCCGCCGCAATCGGGGCAGATGAAATAGCTCATGTTCTCGACGATGCCCAACACCGGCACGCTGACCTTGTTGAACATGTTGAGCCCCTTGCGGGCGTCGATCAGCGCCAGGTCCTGCGGCGTCGAGACGATCACCGCGCCCGCGAGCGGCACATTCTGCGCCATCGACAGCTGCGCGTCGCCGGTGCCGGGCGGCATGTCGACGACCAGCACGTCGAGCTCGCCCCATGCCACTTCGCGCAGCATCTGGTTGAGCGCCGACATCACCATCGGCCCGCGCCAGATCATCGGCGTGTCTTCTTCCACCAGGAAGCCCATCGACATGACCTTCAGGCCGTAATTCTCCATCGGCTTGAGCATCCGGCCCTCGAGCTGCTCCGGCTTACCGGATATCCCGAGCAGACGCGGCATCGAGGGCCCGTAGATATCGGCGTCGAGAATGCCGACCTTGAGACCGGTTGCCTGAAGCCCGAGCGCCAGGTTGACCGCGGTCGTCGACTTGCCGACGCCGCCCTTGCCCGAGGCAACGGCGATGATGGTGGAAATCCCGGGAACACCGGCCTTGGCGCGTCCCTGCGGCTGGCCCGGTTGCGCCGGGGCGTGCGAGTGGGCGGCGGCGCGCTGCGGCGCCGGGGGAGGCGTCGACGGACCGGATCCCGGCTCGCGGCTGGCGGTCAATGCCACCATCGCACCCTTGACGCCCGGAACGGTCTTGGTGGCGCGTTCGGCGGCTTCGCGCAGAGGTTCGAGTTCCTGCGCCCGCGCGGCAGGGACCGTGAGCGAGAAATAGACCTTCGCGTCGGCGATGAAGATTTCCGACACCAGGCCGAGATCCACAATGTTGCCTTCGAGATCCGGCCCCTTGACCGATCTCAGCTTCGCCAGAACCTCTTCTTTGGTCACGCTCACCTTGCACTCCACGGGTTTGTCGTTGCAGACCACCCCCACATAATGCGGATGGCCCTGCAATAAAATGGCGAAGCGGCAAAAAACGGTGTTCAGCCGCGATCCCGCCGCCCACGCATGAGAAAAATCGGGACAATCGCCGTCAGCATCAGCAGTCGCGCAACGTGGTGGCTGGCCACGAAGGTCGGGTCGATCCCGAGGATCACCGACATCGCCGCCATGGTTTCAAGTCCGCCCGGCGCAAAGGCGATCAGGATGGCGATCAGGTCCATGCCGGTGATCCAGTGGGCAATCACCGCGAAGGCCGCCGCCAGCACGACGCCCAGCACCGTCACGAGAATCCCCGCGCCGAATGCGTGGCGCAGCTGCATCCAGGTCACGCCCGAGAAACGGGAGCCGATCAGGCCGCCCAGCGAGACAAAGGCCGCGGCGGCGAGCCAGTAATTCATCACCCCGCTGACCAGCCCGGTCACATGCGCGATCACCGATACCAGCATGCCGCCGATCAGGTAGGCGGCGGGCAAGCGGAGCCGTTCGAGCAGGTACCCGGCGATTCCGGCGACAAGGATCATCGCCAGCAGCGGTAGCGGTGCCGTTTCGGCCGGAACCTCCAGCGCTTTTTGTGGCGCCTGACCGGTCACGGTGACCGCGACAGGCACCAGCAGGGTCAGGGCCAGAACCCGGATCGACTGGACGATGCTGACGGTCCTGAGATCCGCCTTCACCCCTTCACTCAATCCCAGCACGTAACTGAGATGTCCCGGTGACGACGACAGGAAGGCCGTGGTGGCATCCATCGACCAGAACCGGACCAGAAGAGCAGGCGTAAGCCAGATGATTGCAAACAGGCTTCCGGCCAGCGCCGCAAGCGTGACCGGCCAAGTCCGCATCGCCTCGAGCACGTCCGGCGTCACACCCTGCCCGATGGTCAGGCCGAGAATGATGAACACCGCATCGCGCGCCCGCCGGGGCGGCCCGGCGGTCCTGATCCCGGCAAGGCCGGCAAGCGTGACGGCGATGGCCGGGCCGGTGAGGAACGGCGCGGGGAAGGACAATGCGAAAGTCAGCACCGCGCCTAGAGCGGCAATCCCGAAGGTGATCAGCGCCGCCCGCCACATATTCATCGCCATCCGGCTCAACTCCTGCACTGCTTTCTCTGACGCTCAGGCCGCCTCGCCAGAATCAGCGTCCCAGGTCCGAACCTAACGAGGCGGCTGCCCGGTGGCCAGCAAACCCGGCGCTGCCATCAATCGGGATCCGCCTCGCTGTCGGTGCGCGCGAATTTCGGCCGGAAGAACCGCCCGGCAATGATCGGCAGGATGAAGCCGAAGAAGGCGAACAGCCACAGCCCGATCGACAGCGGAGAGGCAAACAGCGCGCTCCAGTCGCCATCCGAGATCGTCATCGCCCGGCGCATATTGGCTTCCATCTGGTTGCCCAGAAGCACGCCGAGGATGATCGGAACCAGCGGCACGTCGAGCTTGCGCAGGATCCACCCCAGCAGCCCGAAGAACACCATCACCATCAGATCGAAGGTCGAGCCGGAGATGCCGTAGATGCCGACGAACGAGATCATCGCCACGGCCGGCATCAGGTAGCGCGGCGGCACCAGCAG
>JAHJUC010000497.1 GCA_018829385.1 Alphaproteobacteria bacterium | reverse complement strand
CTCGTTTCGCCCGCCGGCCGCAAGCGCTGCAGCGTGAAGCTCGCGGACCATGGCCTGGTTTGGCACATCGAAAGCCACCATGGCGCCGTTGCCGGCGGAGGCGGCCTGCCCGTCAAAGGGCGGCTTGACGTAGAAATCGGGTGGTGGGTATCCGTTGTCAGGCGTGACGGGGATCGAGTAGCTCAACCCCTCGGACGAGACTTCGAGGCTGTAGCCGAGCGCCGGCAGGAATGCCGAATAGAAGCTTTCGGCGAGTGCCAGATCATCGGCGCCGACCGTGACGTAGCCAATCATCGTGCCTCTCCATCTGCCCGAACCGTGAGTGCGGGCCCGGACCCGTGACCTGTATCCTGTGCAGACAATCGATCCTGACCCTGGTCAGGCCAATGTCGGTTGTCAGGCTTCAACGCTCGGCCAGCGCCGGCAGGCCCTTGCGTTCGCCGACCATGTTCATGAAGCGGCGGAACAGATAGTGGCTGTCCTGCGGGCCGGGCGAGGCCTCGGGGTGATGCTGCACCGAGAACACCGGCTTGCCGACCAGCCGCAGACCGCAGTTGGAGCCGTCGAACAGCGAGACGTGGGTTTCCTCCACGCCCTCGGGCAGGCTCCTGGCGTCGACTGCGAAGCCATGGTTCATCGACACGATCTCGACCTTGCCGGTGGTGTAGTCCTTGACCGGGTGATTGGCGCCGTGGTGGCCCTGGTGCATCTTCACGGTGGTGCCGCCGAGCGCCAGCGCCAGGATCTGGTGGCCGAGGCAGATGCCGAAGATCGGAAGGCCGCTGTCGATCAGCTTGCGGATCACCGGCACCGCGTATTCGCCGGTCGCCGCCGGATCGCCGGGGCCATTGGACAGGAACACGCCATCAGGCGCCATGGCGAGAATGTCCTCGGCGCTCATGGTGGCCGGAACAACGGTGACCTTGCAGCCAAGGCCCGAAAACAGCCGCAGGATGTTGCGCTTGACGCCGTAATCGATGGCGACGATGTGGGCAACGGGTTCACCGGCTTCGGCAAAGCCCTCGTCCCAGACCCAGGGGCCTTGCGTCCAGCTCGACGACTGGCCGGAGGTGGCGTCCTTGGCGAGGTCGAGGCCTTCCAGTCCGCTCCATTCCGCCGCCTGGGCGGTCAGCGCCTCGATGTCGAAATTGCCCGACGGGTCGTGGGCGATGACGGCGTTGGGCGCGCCGTTCTCGCGGATCCAGGCGGTCAGCGCGCGGGTGTCGACGCCCGACAGGCCGATGATGCCGCGGGCCTTGAGCCATGCGTCGAAGTGTCCGGCGGAGCGGTAGTTGGAGGGATCGGTGATGTTGGCCTTGAAGACCGCGCCGACCGCGCCGATGTGGGCGGCAGGGGTGAGATCCTCGATGTCCTCGTCATTGGCGCCGATGTTGCCGATATGCGGAAACGTGAAGGTGACGATCTGCCCGAGATAGGAGGGGTCGGTGAGGATCTCCTGGTATCCGGTCAGCGCGGTGTTGAAGCAGACCTCGGCGCGGGCCTGGCCGGTGGCGCCGACGCCATGGCCCCGGATAACGGTGCCGTCGGCGAAAACCAGGACGGCGGTTGGTTTCGTCTCGGTCCAGGGGCTCGTGGTCATGTCAACTCCGTTCACAGCTGAAAAGCCGGTCTTTCGGCGGGCCGAGGCCCCTTGATGTTTTATCGGGGCATCGCCATTTAAGATCTCCGGAAACCACACGCGGTCAGCAGTTCCCGCGACGGATGGGTCTTGGTCCGGTCTTTCAAATGCCGGTAAATAGAGAAGGTGCAAGCCGCGGTCAATCAGGACCGTGGCACGATCCCTTCAATAAATCGCTTGAACAGGATGCAGCCAAAGGGGTAATCCTCTGCGTCTGCACATGCAGGCCCGAAAGGGCCGAGAAGGAACTGCCGGAGAAAGTTACATGATGCGTGAACGTTTTAGCGAAACGCTCAAGGATGCGATTCGCGCCAAGGATACGCGACGTATGTCGACGCTGCGGCTGATCCAGGCGGCGATCAAGGATCGTGATATCGCCAACCGCGGCACAGGCAAGGATCCCGTCAGCGACGAGGATATCCTCCAGATCCTGACCAAGATGATCAAGCAGCGCGAGGAATCGGCCGCGATCTACGAGGAAAATGCGCGGCTTGAGCTTGCCCAGCAGGAGCGGGATGAAATTGCCATCATCCGGCAGTTCCTGCCGCAGCAGCTGCCGGAAGAGAAAGTGCGCGAGTTGTGCAAGTCGGTGGTCTCGGAAACCGGGGCCTCGGGTCTGCGCGACATGGGCAAGTGCATGAACGTGCTCAAGGAGCGCTATCCGGGCCAGATGGATTTTTCCAAGGCCTGCGGCATGGTCAAGGGCCTCTTGCAGTAGGCCGGGCCCTCGTGCCGCACATGCAAGAGAATCCGGCGGTCGGGCGGTTTCGCCCGACACGGTGTAGATGCTCTTGATTCCGGGGGATAGATCGTCCTTTGTACGTCCACGGGGAGGCGGAGGGACGGGGATGTTTCCAGCAACCGGGCGACGGGCGGATCACCGTTTCCCGATGGCGGGCATACCCTTAAATTCTGGGAGTATCCCCGATCAACGGTCGCCTGTAACCGGTGACTTACTGCATGCGGTTGATTCGCTCGTCAAAGTCGACCCGAACCGCGGATAGGACAAGACATGATGCTCAATAGCGCTTCGCACATCCATTTTGATCACGTCGATCGTCGTTTTCCCGAGCAGAGCCGGGATCACGTCGGTGTGTCCAGTGACGAAGTCGTGGATCTGCTTGGTTCCATCGTTCCGTTGGGGATCTGGCGGCTGGATATCGGGTCAGGGCTGGTGTTCTGGTCCGAGGATGCGGCGCGCATTCATGGCATGGAGACTGCTTCGGGATCGGTCAGCCTGGTCCAGATGCTGGCCTGCTACCACCCCGAAGATGTTGCCGTCGTCGAGGCATTGCTGGAATCGGCGACAACCCGGCGCAACGGCTTCCGTTTCGTCATGCGGGTGAAGGGGGGCTCCGGTTCGTATCGGCTGATTGCCGTGGCCGGCCGGTTCCGGGCTGACCAGGGCGGTGAACTGATCGGATACTGCCATGAGTACCACGACATGGTGCGCGCGGTGGTTCTGGAAGGTGAGGGCCCGTGACCTTTTTCCAAAACCCTGCCTTTTCCACCCAGCCATTCGACGTGATCCGGGACATCCGGACCATCTTCGATGCCATGCAGGTGCTGCGCAAGGTGTGCCTGAGCTACGGGTTTCGCTATTTTTCGGTGATCACCCTGCCTTCGGCGACCTCG
>JAHJUC010000496.1 GCA_018829385.1 Alphaproteobacteria bacterium | reverse complement strand
GCTCGCCGGCGCCCTGTCGGCGCATTACTTCAAGTTCCTGTCGCCGTCGGCGACCGAGCCGCTGCTGGTGACCTTTCTGGTCTGGGTGATGCTGATGGCGGGCGGATCGGGCAACAATCGCGGTGCCATCGTCGGCGCGCTTGCGATCTGGTTCATCTGGTCGGCGACCGAGATCGTCACCAGCCGGCTGCCGCCCGAGTGGATCACGCGGTCGTCCTATATCCGCATGCTGCTGGTCGGCCTGCTGTTGCAGTTCGTGCTGCAGAAGTTCCGCTCCGGGCTGATCCCGGAGAAATCGCCGAAGATCAGATCCGACTGATCGGGCCGTGATGATTGCGCAGATTATTCTGCGGGTTCGGGTGGCAGGAACGAGACCAGCTTGGCGCGGACGGCGTCGGGCCAGGGTATGGATGTGTGCTTGTCAAGATGGCTTGCCGCCAGCACCTGCCTCGAGGTCCAGCGCTTCTCCTCGCCGCACAGCACGGTGTGCTCCACTGTCATCGATGACCGGCCGACCTTGGTCACGGTCAGCTCGAAGGTCAGCTTGTCGCCGAAGAAGGAGGGCTTTGAGAAATCGCAGGACAGGTGCACCGTCGGCGTGCCCCAGCGTTCCTTCCAGATGATTTCGTGCCAGGGAAAGCCGATCGCTGACCAGAATTCCTCGTTCACGCCATTGAGCAGGTTGAGGTAGGATGGATAATAGGCGGTGCCGGAAATGTCGCAGTCGCCGAAATGCAGCATGCGGTCGGTTGTGAAGCTGACGGTCATGATCCCCCCAAAACGTAAATACGCCTCGGGTTTCGCATGCAGAACGCCATGAGGCAACTCCCCAATAGGTCTGCGAAAGCCGGATGATTGACGTCCACAGGGTTTTGGTCTGGCATGATCAGGCGAACGCCCGGGCATGAAGCCCGGCCGTCGCGCATGTCCAGGGTTGTGCTCAGAGTGCCGCCAGAATCGACTTCTCGATCTGGTCAGTGGGGCTGTTGACCAGGGTCTTTGGCAATTCCAGCATGATCTTGTCGGTCACGCTGACGTGCAGGCTCGGACGCGTCTCGCCGAGTGTTTCCGGGTCAAGCACGAGAATCAGATTGTCGAACTTGTGCGCCTGGGCCATGCCGTAGAGATGATTTGCCAGGATCTTGGCAAAGGTTGCCTCCATCGATTCCTTGTCGGTCATGTCCGGCGGCTGTTTGCCCGATGGGCCTTGATCGGCAAGGTCGCCGGGCTCGAGATCTTTGGCGTGGTGCAGTCTGAGTTCGCCGCTCTTGCCGGCATTGCGGTAGAATTGAGCGCCTTCTCCCGTACCGACGACGATCAGGGTTTGGTGAGGAACAGGTAGATGTGACATGAAGTCTCCCGGCTGGTTATCTGGTGGAGGTTTGGCTTGCGTATGATGCCAGCCAAAAGTGGCCCTCGGGGGGCAGACGCCATTGCGACTGCCCAAACCGGGATCAGGCAGCGTCGCGACGATGCTCGCCTTCGCGCACTTCCTCGATGATCTTATCGACGAAAGCCTCGAGATCCCTGGGCGAACGGCTGGTGATGATGCCGTTGTCGATGGCGATCTCGCTGTCTTCCCACTTGGCGCCGGCATTTTCCATGTCGGTGCGGATCGAGTGGTAGGAGGTTGCCTTGCGGCCCTTGATGACGCCCGCCTCGATCAGCAGCCACGGTGCGTGGCAGATGGCGGCGACGATCTTGTTGCTGGTGACGAAATTGCGAACCAGCTGGACGGCATTCTCCTCGACCCGCAGGAGATCGGGATTGATCTGGCCGCCGGGCAGCACGAGCGCGATGTAGTCATCGACCTTGACGTCGGAAATCTTCAGGTCGGCTTCGACGGTGCCGCCCCAGTCATTCTTGTCCCAGCCCTTGATCGGCTTGCCGTCGAGGGTGGCGACATGAACGGTGGCGCCGGCTTTCCTGAGCTGCTCAAGCGGGTATTCGAGTTCGGACTGCTCGAAACCGTTGGTCGACATGATGAGAATCTTGGCGTTTTCCATTGTGGGCATGATTTTCTCCCTGGTGATGAAACTTACAGGGTGCCAACGTCAGCGCCCGGGCAGAGTTCCGGATTTTCCTGAAAACTGTTGCCGTCGGTGAACGCAGTGTCACGGGTTTCCGCGCGTGCCGTGGCAGCCGTGGCGCGCGGAACAAATTGACTCCGGTGTGCCGACGAATTACCACCGGCCTATTCTCAGGGCGGGGTGAAATTCCCCACCGGCGGTTACAGCCCGCGAGCGCCACCCACGGGTGGGTCAGCAGACACTGGTGGAATTCCAGGGCCGACGGTTACAGTCCGGATGGTAGAGAATGGGCGTGAGGCAGCGGGTCGAAAGACCCGTTCCAAGCGCTTGTGCGCTCTGGGATCTTGTCATTATTGAAAGGATCCGAGCAATGACAAAATCCCTCAAAATTGCTTTCATCAAGGCGCGCTGGCATGCCGATATTGTCGACCAGGCGCTGGTCGGCTTCAGGCAACGGCTGACGGAACTGGGGCTCGATGCCGAGGTCAGACCATTCGACGTTCCGGGCGCTTTCGAAATGCCGCTGCTGGCGCAGAAACTCGCCAAGACCGGTGACTACGACGCGGTCGTTGCCGCGGCGCTGGTCGTCGACGGCGGCATCTACCGGCACGATTTCGTCGCCCAGGCGGTGGTATCCGGGCTCATGGATGTGCAGCTGAAGACGGAAGTTCCGGTGTTCTCGGTGTCGCTGACCCCGCATCACTTCCAGCCGAAGGGCGAGCACGAGGCGTTCTTCACCACCCACTTCGTCCAGAAGGGCCGCGAGGCGGCGGATGCTGTGGCGCAGGTGGCAAGCCTGGATATCTGAACGGGTTCAAGAGAGATGATTCGAAAACCCCGCGCCGGAGGGGGCGGCCCGGGCGGGGTTTTCCAGCCCACTGGTGCGGGCCATGGGGTATCAGGTGTCGCGCAGGGCAGTGATCAGTTGGTCCTTGCTCATCGACGAGCGGCCATCGATGTCGAGTTCCCGGGCGCGCCGGTAGAGCTCGTCCCTGGTCCACTCGTCATAGGACGGCTTCTTGCCGCCCTTCGACGAGGGGTGCTGACTGTCATTGGCCTGGGCGTTGGCGATGCGGGCGGCCTTCTGCTTGGAGGCGCCGTCCTCGCGCAATGCTTCGTAGGTGTCGTCGTCCTTGATCGAAGGTCCGTGTCTGCTGCTGGCCATGGCTTTGCCCTCTTTCATGCGGGTTGATTGGTCGGGATCGTTTTCAGACCCGGGTTGCGAGCTGGGAAATGGCTGCGTCGATGTCGCCGAGCAACGGGGCCATGTCGTTGCCGGAATCCGCATGGGATCGCGCCTCGATTTCGGCGCGCATCGCCTTCAGGGTCTCAAGCCGCTGCTCGGTCGGCTGCTGCGACATCAGCACTGCGTTGATATCGTCGGCGGTCAGCGTCTGGGCGATGCCGTCGATGTCAGCGTCGCCGCCCACCTGGGCGTC
>JAHJUC010000495.1 GCA_018829385.1 Alphaproteobacteria bacterium | reverse complement strand
GCGCCGAAGGCATCGGCATCCGCGACGTCATTGCCGGTCTCGTAACCCCGAAAGCCGGGTGAGCCGATGGCCCCGATCGGCCAGCTGACCCGACCGACCGCGCGGCTCGACGTGCTCGCCCGCGCCCGCCAGCGCGCGGCACTGCTGCCCGATTGCCTGGCCGAGGCCCGGCGCGTCGCCAACACCGTGATCGCCGGCTGGCACGGCCGCCGCAAGCGCGGCATCGGCGAAACCTTCTGGCAGTTCAGGCCCTATGTCGACGGCGAATCGCTGTCACGCATCGACTGGCGCCGCTCGGCCCGCGATGACAATCTCTATGTCAGGGACCGGGAGTGGGAAGCCGCGCACACCATCTGGCTGTGGGCTGACCAGTCTCCCTCGATGCTCTACAAGTCCGATGTCGCCATCGTCTCCAAGGAGAGCCGCGCCCTGGTGCTGATGCTGGCCCTGGCCGAAATCCTCTCCCGCTCGGGCGAGCGCATCGGCTGCCCCGGCGTCATGGAACCCGTCGCCTCCAGAAACGCCGCCGAGCGGCTGGCGCTGGCGCTGGCCCACGCGCCCATCCAGACCACCCTGCCAGATCTCGGCCGGATCGGCCGCATGAGCGATGTTGTCCTGATCGGTGATTTCCTCGACGCGGACGAAACGCTTGAGACCTGCATCGGCCCCGCGGCCCGGCGCGGCGTCCGCGGGCATGTCATCGAGGTCGCCGATCCCGCCGAAGAGACATTTCCCTATTCCGGCCGCACCGAGTTCCGCGATCCCGAAACCGGCCAGAAGCTGGTCGCCGGACGCGCCGAGACCGTTGCCGCCGATTACCGCCAGGCATGGCTTGCTCGCCGCGAGTCCCTGGCGCAAGGCGTGCGGCGCATGGGCTGGAGCTTCCTCGCCCACCGCACCGACCGTCTCGCCTCCGAAGCGCTTGCGGCCGCCCACGGCCATCTGTCGGGCATTCCGGCAGCCAAGAAGGCGGCATTCTCATGATGGCGGGCCTTCCCTTCGCCTTCGGCGCGCCGGCGATCCTGTTCGGGCTCTTGGCCCTGCCGGTGATCTGGTGGTTGTTGCGGTTGACCCCGCCGCGCCCGCAGGCCGAACCCTTTGCGCCGCTGGCCATCCTTGCCCGCGTCCTCAAGCCCGAGGAAACCCCGTCGCGCAGCCCCTGGTGGCTGACCGCCCTGCGCTTGCTGATCGCGGCGCTGGTGATCCTGGCGCTGGCCGAACCGGTGCTCAATCCGCGCGACCGGGGGCTGTCATCAGACGGCCCGCTGGCGCTGGTCATCGACAATGGCTGGGCCAGCGCACCCGACTGGGACGCAAGGGTGGAGGCCGCCGAGATGCTGATCAGTGAGGCCGAGGATCTCGATATCCCGGTCGCCATCGTGTTCACCGCCAACCGCCGCCACGACGCCACGCCGGCCACTTTCGAGCGGGCGCGCGACCAGTTGCGCGCGGCCAGGCCGCAGCCGCTGCGTCCCGAACGAGCCGCATCCGTGACCGCGCTGGTCGCCGCACTCGGCCAGACTCGTCCCGGCACCATTGCCTATGTCACCGATGGCATTGAGACCGCCGACGCCTCCGATGCGCTCAACCGCCTTTCCGCGCTCGAGGCCTCCTCGATCCGGATCATCGGCGCAACGGATGCCAGCGCCCTGGCGCTGACGGGAGCCGACAACGGCGCCGAAACACTCAGCATCACCGCCAGCCGGCTCGAAAGCGCCGCCGCGGAGAGCTTCGGGTTGACCGCAAGCGACAGCAAGGGCCGCGAAATCGCGGCCGGCGAGATCCGTTTCGAGGCCGGCTCCACGGAAGCCACCGGGACCATCTCGGCTCCCTTCGAAATCCGCAACGACATCGCCCGCCTCGACGTGACCGGGGTCGACACCGCGGCTTCGGTCCGGCTGCTCGACGACAGTTTCCGCCGCAGACGCGTGGCGCTGATATCCGGAGAGGCCGCTGACATTGCGCAGCCGCTGCTCTCGCCGCTCTACTACATCAATCGCGCGCTCTCGCCCTACGCCGACCTGATCGAGGCTGACAGCGACGAAATGTCCGCGTCCATCCCCAAGCTGCTGGCGCAGTCTCCTGCGGTGATCGTCATGTCCGATATCGGCACCCTGCCTGACGATGTAAGCACGGCGCTCAACGAATGGGTCAACCGCGGCGGAACGCTGATCCGCTTCGCCGGCCCTCGCCTGGCGGCGGCCCCCTCCGACAGCGAGCTCCTGCCCGTGCTGCTGCGAAAGGGCGAGCGCGAACTCGGCGGCGCTCTCTCCTGGATCGAGCCGCAGCCGCTGGCCGACTAT
>JAHJUC010000494.1 GCA_018829385.1 Alphaproteobacteria bacterium | reverse complement strand
GCCGACATAATCGCCGATCACTTCCGGCGTGTGGCGGCCGATGAAGATGGCGCCGGCATTGCGCACCCGGGCGGCCAGCGCCTCGGCATCGTCTGTGGCGATCTCCAGGTGTTCGGCGGCAATGCGGTTGGCGAGCGGCAGCGCCGTCTCCCAGTCCGGCACGACAATCACCGCGCCGAAATCGGCCCAGCTCTTGCGCGCGGTCTCGGCGCGGCCCAGCGTCGAGAGCTGCCGCTCGACGGCTTCGATCACCGCCTCGCCGAAGGCCTCGTCGCGGGTCATCAGGATCGACTGGGCGCCGGCGTCATGTTCGGCCTGGGCCAATAGGTCGGCGGCGATCCAGTCGGGATTGTTGTCGGGGTCGGCCATAACCAGCACCTCGGACGGCCCGGCGATCATGTCGATGCCGACGGTGCCGAAGACCTGGCGCTTGGCGGCGGCCACCCAGGCATTGCCGGGGCCGACGATCTTGGCGACCGGACGGATGGTCTCGGTGCCATAGGCCAGCGCCGCGATCGCCTGGGCGCCGCCGATCCGGTAGATCTCGCTGACGCCGGCAATGCTGGCCGCGGCCAGCACCACCGGATTGAGCGCGCCGTCGCGCGCCGGCACCACCATGACGATGCGCTCGACACCGGCGACCTTGGCGGGAACCGCGTTCATCAGCACCGAACTCGGGTAGCTCGCCGTGCCGCCCGGCACGTAAAGCCCGACAGCCTCGATCGCCGTCCAGCGCGAGCCGAGCTCGACGCCAAGCGCGTCCACATAGTGGTCATCCTTCGGCATCTGCCGCTTGTGGTGGCTTTCGATGCGGTCATGGGCAAGTTGAAGGGCCGCGATGATCTTCGGGTCGGTCGCCCGGAACGCAGCCTCGATCTCTTCAGCGGTCACGGCAAGGCCGAGCGCGCGGGTGTCGATCCGATCGAAACGCTGACTGAAATCGTGCAGCGCGGCGTCACCGCGCTCGCGGATTTCGGCTATGATCGCGCGGACATCGGTTTCGACATCCACCGACACTTCACGCTTCGTGGTCAGGAACGCGGCAAACCGGGTTTCGAAATCCGGCTGCCGGGTGTTGAGCCTCAGTACCAATGTGCTGCCCCTACGCTGTCTTCATCATTGTGCGGCGCGCCTGAAAGCGGCCGTCCTAACCGGCCAGCGGATGGCGCGGCTTGAATTTGGTTTCCCAGCCGCCACCGACATCGGCAAGCTGTGCTTCGATGCAGGCGACTTCCAGATGGATCACCGCACCGCCCGACAGGACCAGTTCGATCGTGCCCGCGGGCGCTTCCTCGCCGGGCAGGAACCGCAAGGCCAGCAGCGAATGCACCGTGTCCGAATCCTTGGGCTTGACCCCGAGCGACTTGACCGAGCGGACCTGCTTTAGCACCAGCAGCGCCCGGCGGCGCTCGAAGGTCTTCCTGTCCCTGCCCTCTTCCCAGACAAACCGGTTGGCCTCAAGCGTGAAAACGCCGTCCTTGCCGAGAAAATGCGTATCCCCGGTCTTGAACACCGCGTCCTGCAGGCAGGCGGAGATCACGGCCAGGTCTGCTTCATCAAGGGCGATCAGTTTCAGACTGTCCATAAAATCCTCGGATCACATTCATTCAGGGCTTGCCCACAGCATGCGGGTGCTGCAGTGCAAGGTAGGTGCGCGGGGGGCAAAGCGCAATGCGCAGAAGGTTGCGGTTGCAGTTCGCGTCCGGGGTGTTGTCCGGCGACCTGCCGGTTCAGCCGCTGATGCGCTCGACCACGGCGCCGCAATTGGTCAGCTTCTCTTCCAGCCGCTCGAAACCGCGATCGAGATGGTAGACCCGGTTGACCACCGTCTCGCCTTCGGCGGCGAGGCCGGCGATGACCAGCGACACGGAAGCGCGCAGGTCGGTCGCCATCACCGGGGCGCCGCGCAGCACCGGCACGCCGGTCACGGTTGCGGTCTGGCCCGAAAGCGAGATCTTGGCACCCAGGCGGGCCAGCTCCTGGACATGCATGAAGCGGTTCTCGAAAATCGTCTCGGTGATGTGCGAGATGCCATTGGCGCGGGTCATCAGGCCCATGAACTGCGCCTGCAGATCGGTGGGGAAGCCCGGGAACGGATCGGTGGTGATGTCGACGGGCAGAATATCGCCGCCATTGCGGCGGACGCGGATGCCGCCTTCCTCGGAGGTGACCTCGGCGCCGGTGCGGCGCAATGCCAGCAGGGCGCTTTCGAGCAGGGCTTCGGAGGTGTTCTCCAAAAGCACGTCGCCGCCGGTCATGGCCACCGCCATGGCATAGGTGCCGGTCTCGATACGGTCGGGCAGCACACGGTGGCGCGCGCCCGACAGCGAGGCGACGCCGTCAATGGTGATGGTCGAGGTGCCGGCGCCGGAGATCTTCGCGCCCATGGCGATCAGGCAGTTGGCGAGGTCGACGACTTCGGGCTCGCGCGCGGCATTCTCGATCACCGTCTGCCCCTTGGCCAGCGTCGCCGCCATCAGCATCACGTGGGTGGCGCCGACGGAGACCTTGGGGAACACGTAGCGGCCGCCGATCAGGCCCTTGGGGGCGCGGGCGTTGACGTAGCCGTTCTCGATGTCAATTTCGACGCCAAGATGCTGAAGCCCGTCGATGAACAGGTCGACCGGCCTGGTGCCGATGGCGCAGCCGCCGGGCAGCGAGACCCTGGCCTCGCCCATGCGGGCCAGAAGCGGGCCGATGACCCAGAAGCTGGCGCGCATCTTGGAGACAAGCTCGTAGGGCGCCGTGGTATCGACAATGGTGCGGGCGGTGAAATGCACGGTGCGGGCATAGGCAGTGTCCTGGCGCTCGCGGCGGCCGACCACGGCGATATCGACGCCGTGATTGCCCAGGATGCGCTGCAACTGCTCGACATCGGCGAGGTGCGGAAGGTTTTCCAGCGTCAGCGTGTCGTCGGTCAGAAGCGAGGCAATCATCAGCGGCAGAGCCGCATTCTTCGCGCCGGAAATCGGAATGACGCCATTGAGCGGATTTCCGCCAACGATCCTGATGCGGTCCATGCTGTCCTCTTGGAGTTTCGGGCTGCGCCGGTCCCCCCGGCGGCAAAGCCCTGAAAAATATCTGGTGGGCTGTTTAGACCATCAACGGGAATGCGGCAACACGAGGACAGCGTCGCGGTTAATCCGCTTCCCTTGCGTCGCCGGCGGCGGCCCCAGGGCTGGCGGCAGGCAGGCCGTCGGTCTCGTCGGCGCCGCCCTCGCGGCGGGCGCGCAGCTGCGCCTTGCGGCGCTGCAGGTTGGCGCGCAGCTGTTCGGCGCTGCGCCGGGCCCGCTCCGCCGCCTGGCGCTCGACTTCCGCCTTGCGCTGGCTTGCTTCCGTGTCTGTTGGTGTCTTCTCGCTCATGACAGGGGAGCGATAGCGCAAAACCGCGCCAAGGTGAAGAGACCCGCGCCAGACCCGAGCGGCCGATCAGCCTCCACCTGCCGCAGCCAAAGGGCGGGCCTGAAACCCGCGTCCGGGATTCGGGCGGTAGGAGGCGCTGCCCGGGAGCGGTTTCCACAGCCGGCGGACAGATCTCGCGGCTGTTTCGAACGGCCGGGCCGACCATTTCCGGGGTTTTTGAAACTTGTCGCGCCAATCGCCCGTTTGCGCTTGCACTCCTGTCCAAGCTGTGGCAATAGCGGGCCGCTTCAGTCGTTTTAAGCCTTTCGATCCAAACGGAAGGGCGACATGGACAGCGGCTGACCGAGACATTCTCCCGTCCGGCCACTGACCAGAACCGAAGCAAAGGGCTGCCGTAGCTCAGGGGTAGAGCACTCCCTTGGTAAGGGAGAGGTCGAGAGTTCAAATCTCTCCGGCAGCACCAGGTTTTTCCTTTTCCTGTTTTGCCATGCGACCGGGTTTTGTGCTCGGGCGGCCGATCATGGCGTTGCCGGTCTGAACGGGCGATAAACGGCCTCAGGGCTGCAGTAGCGGCAGGACAACGGAGATGGCGAGCATCGCGATTGCCGTCATGGCGGACCAGCCCGCCTTTTCCAGCAATTCGCCACGCATGGCGTTGATGATGAGGCGGCGGGCTATGCCGGCGGGCGGGCGTTCGGCCTCGGTGAGCATGATCCAGACCTCGGTGTCTTCAATCCGCTTGCGCCTGTGATAATTCCGCCCGACGACCAGCATGATGGCGGAAATCAGCAGCATTCCCCCCGCGCCGCATTTCATGCTGAGCGCCGGATTGTGCGCGGTGCCCATCATCATCATCAGGATCGCCAGACATCCGAATCCCCCCGCCCTGAGGACGCTGAGCCGCGCAAGTCTGCTGATCTTGTCCATGCCTGACGTCCGGATTTCAGATCATGATCCAGAAGTACGCCTGGCCACAGGGAAGTCAAGATTGCTCTCAGGAGAACAGGGTCATCACCGAGGCAAAGAGAACGATGAACAGCGGCGGCAGGCCGAGATAGGCGTCGCCAAACAGGAAGACCTTGAAAAAGAAAAACAGGAAGGCCGTATAGAGCGAAGCGGCGAAAGGCAGCAGGAACCCCGGGGTGATCGGGTCGAACAGGGCCAGCAACGGATCGGTGACCCGCTTGAGCACGACGAAAAAGGCGATCTCGCGATCGACGCCGACAACGAATTCGAGCAGCCCGCGGGAAAACAGCAGGGCCGCCAGCGCGGTCAAGGCATAGGTTCCGCCAAGAAACACCGCAACGATTCCCGGCGCACCGCCCATGAGAAACGTCGCCACCGCCGCCAGGTAGGTCAGCGAGACAATGATCAGTCCGCGCAAGGCCAGTTTGCTCATCACCCACTCCATTGCGGCTTCGTCCCCGGCGACACCGTGCGCCGGGCGAAGCAATGCCTGAACCAGCCCGTCCGCGTCCCGATCGGCCGGGGTACGATACTCCCGGAATGCCTCATGGCGCCGGGCATGACAACCAAAATCGGCAATGGCCCTGCAAGTTGCAAGGGCGCCGCCGGACGGACCGCCGGCGGTGCATTTCGCATTCCCGAGAGGTCCTCAAAAAAACGCAGGGCCCGAAGGCCCTGCTGAAAAGTGACTTGAGATTGATATCTCAGTCGTTGGCGCCTTGCACCATCATCTGTCCGCCGCTTGGCAGACGCAGACGGTCGACGAACTCCTGCATCT
>JAHJUC010000493.1 GCA_018829385.1 Alphaproteobacteria bacterium | reverse complement strand
TGCTGATCACCAAAGGCGACCTGTTCGACCAGGAACGCAAGATTGCCCAGTCCGGCCTGGCCGAGAAATTTGCCGCCATCGAAATAGTGCCGGACAAGAACGCCGAGGTCTACCGGCGGATTTTCGCCCGGAGAGGGACCGAGCCGAAGAGCGCGGCCATGGTCGGCAACTCGCTCAAGTCGGACATCGTTCCCGTGCTTGAGCTTGGCGCATGGGGCATCTTCGTCCCGCATGCCCTCACCTGGTCACTGGAACACGTCGAAGCACCCGTCGATCATCACCGTTTCAGGCAGATCGAAAACCTCAAGGCGCTGCCTGAGCTGTTGTCTCGGATATCCTAGGCCCCCAACAGCCTGGGCCTACGCAAGTGACAAGACACCTTGGTCCGCGCCGCTGAGTGCCGGCAGGATATTTTCCGGGCTCCAGAACCGCTTCCGAGCGATACGGTAGCAGATCAATTCCGAGGTTGAACTGATTCAGGCCTTGGCCCTTGGCAATGAGCTCATGCAGCGGCGATCTTCTTCTGCGGGTCGTAGAAGGGGCGCTCCACGATGACGGCCCGTTCGGTTCCGGCCTCGTTGACAAGCCCTGTCCGGTTGACGACGTCGCAGCTTGCGCCCAGATTGGCATATTCGGCGTCCACCATGGCGAGCGCGATATTCTGCTGCAGGCGCGGCGAGTAGATGGCGGACGTGACCTTGCCGATGGTCACGCCATCCTTCCTGATCGGCCAGTATGAGGTGTTCGGACCGTTGAGCGGGCTGCCTTCGATGATCAGGCCGACCTGTTTGCGGGTGACACCCTCAGCCTTGATACGGCGAAGCGCGGCCTTGCCGATGAAGTCAGCCTCGATGTCGAGGTTCACCAGCCGGTCCAGCCCCAGCTCAAACGGGTTGGTCTTGTTATCCGCATCCGCATGGTAGGACAGCATCCCGCCCTCGATCCGGCGAATGGAGGAGGTGTGTCCGGGCTTGAGGCCGAAAGGCGTTCCCGCGGCCATGATCCTTTCCCACAGCGCGTCACCATGGGCGCTGTTGCGCAGGTAGATCTCGTAGCCCAGCTCGCTGGACCAGCCGGTGCGAGAGACCACGAGGGGGATCCCGTCAAGCTCGACCTCGCGCATCCAGTAGTATTTCAGGTCCATGATGCTGTCGCCGAACAGCGCCCGCATGATCTGACCCGACTTCGGCCCCTGCAATTGCAGCGGCGACACATCGGGTTCATCGATCGTGACATCAAGACCGGCATGGACCGCCACGCCCTGGGCCCAGAGCAGGATGTCACTGTCGGCGAGAGAGATCCAGAAGTGGTTCTCGCCCAGGCGAAGCAGAATCGGATCATTCAGCAGGCCGCCATCGGCGTTGGTAATCAAGATGTACTTGCACTGCCCCACGGCCATCCTGGAAAGATCGCGCGAGGTCAGCGTCTGGACGAACTTGGCCGCATCCGGGCCGGTGATTTCCACCTGCCGCTCGACCGCCACGTCACACAGGATCGCATCGTTCACGAGATTCCAGAAATTCTGCTCGGGATCGCCGAAGTCGCGCGGGATGTACATGTGATTGTAGACCGAAAACCCCTTGGCGCCCCACCGTATGGTGGCGTCGAAATAGGGGGATTTGCGGATCTGCGTGCCGAACCCGAAATCGTCTGCTGTCATCATTGTCTTCGACCTTGTTTCTCGATGGGCCGGGCTGGCCTCGTGATGCCCGAAATCAGACGAATATCTAGTCATGGTCGAGGCGTGAATGTGGACTGAAAAAAGGCAACGCGAGGTCCGGACGGACTGTTCTTCCGGCCACCGATGGACTGATTGGTCGGATGCGTCAGGAGCGGTTGTTGGCAACCAGTTTCGCAAGGTTCGGCTTGCTTGATTTGACACGCCGGGTCGCGATGTAGGTCATGTACCGGTCAATCCCGAGCTCGGCCGCGAGCAGGGTCTCCATCAAGGCCTGAAACGCGGCCAGATTAGGGGTGACCGTGACCATCACATAGTCCATGCCCCCGCCCGTGGCGACGCAATCGATGATTTCGTCGAGGCTCCTGACGAGGGCTTCGAACCGGTCGAAATCCGCTTTTCGGTGATGCGTCAGCGAAATGGTCACGACAACCTGGGTAAAGTCGGCAATCCGGTCCAGCGCGATGTCCGCGTGATATCCGCGAATGAACCCGGCTGCCTTCAGCCGGTCCAGGCGCGCCCAGCAGGG
>JAHJUC010000492.1 GCA_018829385.1 Alphaproteobacteria bacterium | reverse complement strand
CCAGCCCGGGGAGGCGCTTTTGCCCGAATTGCCAGAAGTCGAAACGGTCCGCCGCGGCCTCGCGCCGGTGATGGAGGGAGCCGATATTGTCCGCGTCGAGCAACGGCGCGGCGACCTGCGCTTCGCCTTCCCCGCCGGTTTTGGCGAACGGCTCACCGGCCGGCGGATCGTTTCGCTCGGCCGCCGGGCGAAATATCTGATCGCCGATCTCGACGACGGCATGGTGCTGGTCAGCCATCTGGGCATGTCGGGCTCGTTCCGGATCGAGGCGGACGGGGATAGCAACCTGAAACCCGGCGTGTTTCACCACGCCCGCTCGAAGGACGACAAGCACGATCACATCGTGTTTCACGTCGACGGGCCGGCGGGCCAGGCGCGGGTGATCTACAATGACCCGCGCCGCTTCGGCTACATGGACCTGATGGCGCGGACCGCGCTGACGGAACATCCCTGGTTCAGGAGCCTCGGGGTGGAGCCGACGGGCAACAGTCTCGATGCCGATGAACTGGCCGGACGGCTTGCCGGAAAGAAGACGCCGCTGAAGGCAGCACTTCTCGATCAGCGGATCATCGCGGGGCTCGGCAATATCTATGTGTGCGAGGCGATGTGGCGGGCCGGCCTTTCGCCGCTCAAGCCGGCGGGAGCGCTGGTGACCGCGACCGGCCGTCCGCGCAAGGATCTAGAGGTGCTGACCCAGGCGATCCGCGACGTGATCGACGAGGCGATCGCGGCGGGCGGCTCGTCGCTCAGGGACCATATCCGCACCGACGGGACACTCGGCTACTTCCAGCATGGGTTTTCCGTTTATGACCGCGAGGGAAAGGCTTGCCCCCGGACCGGCTGTGGCGATACGGTCCGCCGCATCGTGCAGAGCGGGCGATCGACATTCTATTGCCCGCGCTGCCAGAAAAGCTGACCGGACCAGATTGCCTGCCGGGAGGACGGCCCGAAAGGCTGCAACAAGGAGAGACACGCGATGGCGCTCAAGACTTTGAAGACTGAAACACGCGGCCGGGTGGCCATCATCACGCTCAACCGGCCCGACGCGCTCAATGCGCTGAATTCGGAGCTGCTGGGTGAACTGCGCGAGACGCTGGCGCAGTATGGCGCCGACGACAAGATCGGAGCGATCGTGCTGACCGGCTCGGAAAAGGCCTTCGCCGCCGGCGCCGACATCAAGGAAATGCAGCCCAAGGACTATGTCAGCGCCTATATGGAAGACTTCTTCGAGGGCTGGAGCGCGGTTTCCTCCGCCCGCAAGCCTGTGATTGCTGCGGTGGCCGGCTATGCGCTCGGCGGCGGCTGCGAGCTCGCCATGATGTGCGATTTCATCATTGCCGCCGACACGGCAAAGTTCGGCCAGCCGGAAATCACCCTCGGGGTGATCCCGGGCATGGGCGGCACGCAGCGGCTGACCCGCGCGGTGGGCAAGGCCAAGGCCATGGACCTGTGCCTGACCGGACGAATGATGGACGCCGAGGAGGCAGAGCGGTCCGGACTGGTGGCCCGCGTGGTGCCGGCGGCCGAACTGCTGGCGACAGCGACCAAGGCGGCCGAGAAGATCGCCGGGTTCTCGCTGCCGGTGGCGATGATGGTGAAGGAATCGGTCAACCGCGCCGACGAGGTGACACTGGCCGAGGGCCTGCGCTTCGAGCGGCGGCTGTTTCACTCGCTGTTTGCGACCGAAGACCAGAAGGAAGGCATGGCCGCCTTCATCGACAAGCGCAAGGCGCAGTTCAAACACCGCTGACCAAAAGCGGTGCGGGCGGCGGGTATCGAGGATTTTCGCGTTGACGAAAGCCGCGATACCCGGTATACGCCCGCCATCGAATGGCAGCTTTAGGGCTCGCCGTGGTTTTCTCGCATTCCGCATGTCAAAGCGACAAACCTCGCAAGAGGCGCTTTCCGGTCGGAATAGAGCATGTGACACTTTGAGAGGCATTCATGGCCAATACAACTTCGGCGAAAAAAGCGACCCGCAAGATTGCCCGCCGCACTGACGTTAACAAGGCACGCCGTTCGCGTGTCCGCGGTTTCCTCCGTCTCGTCGAGGAAGCCATCAGCTCCGGCGACCAGGCTGCCGCAGCCGCAGCGCTGAAGGCCGCCCAGCCCGAACTGATGCGCGCCACCAGCAAGGGCGTGGTGCACGCCAACACGGCGGCACGGAAGATTTCGCGGCTGTCGAGCCGGGTGAAGGCGCTGAGCGCCTGATCACCCAAAAACAGTTTGTCGACTAAAGGTCCGGCTTGTCCGGGCCTTTTTCGTTTTGCCACAATGACTTGCGCAAAACCGATTCAGGCAGTCCGTTCCGCATTGTCACGCCGCTGTCACGGTGACATCAAATATTAATTATTTTCAATGGTTTGCGGGAGGTGACGGATTCGCCTCCGGATAATCAAACCGGATTGGGCGGATATCCTGTCAAGCCCTGAAATTTTGTATCCAAGGCTTCCTGCCGGGCACGAAAACAGCTGAGCCGGTGAAAAGGCAATGAATCCAATCGCCTGTTCGGCAGGCCCGTCGAGAGCTTTTTTCAACCTTTGCGAGTCAATCCCTAAAGTGTGAATGAAACGTAAATAAGCTGCTTGATCTGACCATCCCATCCTGCCTAAATAGCCCTCGACAAGGGGCACGGAGCCGGGCGGTTCCAAGGATAGTTTGCTTTATTTCAGTAAGTGTTTTCCAACCTGCTCCTTGTTGCGCGGCGCTCGTGCCGGGCAAACCCAGATAAAACCATCAGTTGCATTGGCGCTCTCTTTCGCCATGCGATGGACCTTTGACCCGCCGGAACCGAGGTTTCAGCGGAACGGTGAAGATTTGTCCAATCCGGCGATACGAGGTCGCAGGAAGGGACGCAAACAGGAGGAACGCGCAAACGACGGCGGGGGGCACCCGCATTGGAATGGACATGACGATCGGGACATTGTCCGAGCCGGACCATGATGGTCGGGACGGCTTACCTAAATGTGGCAACAGGGAATACAGCGGCGATGCAAACACAGATGACAACAGCGCGTAAAGCGGCACAATGGAGCGCACAAGAAACCAGCGCCCAACCGCTTGGCGGGGATGTTTGCCCGACGACTGACAAAGGGGCGGACATGAACAAGAATACCAAGACCTTTGATCGGGTCATGGCGCGGTTGAAGGCGCAGGTCGGACCGGAAGTTTTCACAAGCTGGTTCGGACGGCTCAAGCTTCAATCGGCATCCAAGAGTGTCGTGCGGCTGTCGGTGCCGACTGCATTCCTTAAATCCTGGATCAACAACAAGTATCTCGACCAGATCAGCGCGCTGTTCAGCGAAGAAGACCCGGACATCCTGAAGGTCGAGATCGTCGTGCGGTCGGCGACCCGGGCGAGCCGCCAGGTGCCGGAGACGGAAGCCGAGGCGCCGGCCAACGCATCCACCACACAGCCGGCGCCGGTGGCCGCACGCAAGGACATGCACCTGTCGGTCAAGGGCGTGGGGGCGCATCTTTCGGCCTTTGCCAAGGGACCGCAGGCCGCCAACACGGTGATCGGTTCGCCGCTCGATCCGCGCTACACATTCGAGAGCTATGTCGAAGGCTCGTCGAACCGCGTGGCGCTGGCGGCAGCCAAGACCATTGCCGAAGCCGGGACCGGCGCGGTGCGCTTCAACCCGCTGTTCATCCATTCCAATGTGGGCCTCGGCAAGACCCACCTGTTGCAGGCGATCGCCGCGGCGGCCAGCCGCCATGCGCGCAATCCGCGGGTGGTCTATCTGACAGCCGAATATTTCATGTGGCGCTTCGCCACCGCGATCCGTGACAACGACGCGCTGTCGTTCAAGGAATCGCTGCGCAATATCGACCTGCTGGTCATCGACGACATGCAGTTCCTGCAGGGCAAGTCGATCCAGCACGAGTTCTGCCATCTGCTCAACATGCTGCTCGATTCCGCCCGCCAGGTGGTGGTTGCCGCCGACCGCGCGCCGTGGGAGCTGGAATCACTCGATCCGCGGGTCCGGTCGCGGCTGCAGGGCGGCGTCGCCATCGAAATCGAGGCGCCCGACTTCGACATGCGCCTGGAGATGCTGCGCCAGCGGCTGGCCATCGCGCAGATCGAGGACGGCACGCTGGATATCGGCGAGGACATTCTCGCCCATGTCGCGCAGAACATCACCTCGAGCGGCCGGGAACTGGAGGGTGCGTTCAACCAGCTCCTGTTCCGCCGCAGCTTCGAGCCAAACCTGACGCTCGAGCGGGTCGACCAGCTGCTCGGCCATCTGGTCAATGCGGGCGAACCCAAGCGGGTGCGCATCGAGGACATCCAGCGGGTCGTGTCGCGGCACTACAATGTCTCGCGGCAGGAACTGGTGTCCGACCGCCGCACCCGCGTCATCGTCAAGCCGCGACAGATCGCCATGTATCTGGCCAAGACCATGACGCCGCGTTCGTTTCCGGAAATCGGCCGCAGATTCGGCGGTCGCGATCACACCACAGTGCTGCATGCCGTCCGCAAGATCGAGGAGCTGATCAATTCGGACACCAAGCTCGGCCACGAGATTGAACTGCTCAAGCGGCTGATCATCGAATAGACCGCAAACCCGGTCGCTTATCCCCAGAATCCCGGTCCGGCCCGAAAGGTCCGGGCCGGTTTTTGTTGCATGTCAGGGGCATAATCTGCCATTTTGCTCGCCCGGGCCTAGCGCAGCCAGCGCCAGCTTGTGGCCCAGACCGGACAAAAGCCGGACAAGACAGAATTTGAAAGGCCTGCGCAGCCACGCGCGGGCCCCCAGCCAAGCGGTAGTCAAATCATGCGTGTCACCCTCGAGCGTTCCAATCTCCTCAAGTCGCTGAACCACGTGCATCGCGTGGTCGAGCGCCGCAACACCATTCCGATCCTGTCGAATGTGCTGCTGAAGGCAGAGGGCGCAACGCTCGACATGAAGGCGACCGACCTTGATCTGGAAATCACCGAGGCGACGGCGGCCATGGTCGAACAGGCCGGCTCGACCACGGTGCCTGCCCACCTGCTCTATGACATCGTGCGCAAGCTGTCCGACGGCTCTGAAGTGTTGCTGTCGACCGATGCCGACGGCGCGACCATGACGGTTGCCTCCGGCCGGTCGAAATTCTCGCTGCAGTGCCTGCCGGAATCGGATTTCCCGGACCTGACCGCCGGCGCCTTCAGCCACACCTTCCGCCTGCCTGCGACACAGCTGAAGATGCTGATCGACCGGACCCAGTTTGCGATCTCGACGGAGGAGACGCGGTACTATCTCAACGGCATCTTCATGCATTCGATCGAGAGCGATGGCGCTCTGAAGCTGCGCGCGGTCGCCACCGACGGCCACCGCCTGGCGCGCGCCGACGTCGACGCGCCTTCGGGGTCCGAGGGCATGCCGGGCATCATCATTCCGCGCAAGACCGTTGGCGAATTGCAGAAGCTGGTCGACAATCCGGATGTCACCGTGACCGTCGAGCTGTCGGACGCCAAGATCCGCTTCACCATCGGTTCCGTGGTGCTGACCTCGAAGCTGATCGACGGCACCTTCCCGGATTACCAGCGGGTGATCCCGACCGGCAACGACAAGGAACTGACCGTCGATTGCCAGACCTTTGCCCAGGCCGTCGACCGGGTGTCGACGATCTCGTCGGAGCGCGGCCGCGCGGTCAAGCTGGCGATTGCCGACGGGCAGCTGACGCTGACGGTGAACAACCCGGATTCAGGCAGCGCCACCGAGGAGCTGGCCGTGGGCTATGACCGCGATCCGCTGGAGATCGGCTTCAACGCCAAGTATCTGCTCGACATCACCAACCAGTTGTCCGGATCGGACGCGGTGTTCATGCTGGCCGATCCCGGTTCTCCGACGCTGGTGCGCGACACCGCCGGCGATGACGCACTCTACGTGCTGATGCCGATGCGGGTGTAGGCGCGCTTGCCCTCACGCACCGAAACGGGCTGCCGGCCGCACTGCGGCTGAGCGGGGAATTGCATGGCCGCCAGGGTGCACATCGAAAAACTCAAGCTTAACGGGTTCCGCAACTATGCGAGCCTGTCGCTCGATCTCGACGAGCGCCATGTGGTGCTTACCGGCGACAATGGCGCCGGCAAGACAAACCTGATGGAAGCGGTTTCGCTGCTGACCCCCGGCCGGGGGATGCGGCGGGCGCCCTATGGCGACCTGATCAAGTCTGGACCGAAGTCTGATCCTGGGGCCGGTCCGGAGCCGGCAACCGGGTTCAGCGTCTTTGCCAGGCTTGAAGGCATGGCCGGCCCCGTCGACATCGGCACCGGAGTGGACGGCGGCGAGGAGAGCGGATCGCGCCGGGTGCGGATCAACGGCGCTCCGGCGCGCGCGACCGACGAGCTTCTCGACCATCTCAGGCTGTTGTGGCTGACGCCGGCGATGGACGGGTTGTTCACCGGATCGGCGGGGGATCGGCGGCGGTTCCTGGACCGGCTGGTGCTGTCGGTGGATCCGGCGCATGGCGGCCGGGCACTGAACTACGAACGCGCCATGCGCAGCCGCAACCGGCTGCTGTCGGAAGGCCGGACGGACCCGACCTGGCTTGACGGGCTGGAAGCCCAGATGGCGGAGCTCGGCGTGGCCATGGCCATGGCGCGCAACGAGGTGGTGGGTCTCTTGTCGGACCTGATCGAAAGCAATGCGGAGCACAGCGTGTTTCCCGCCGCGACCGTCCGGCTCGAAGGCTTTCTGGAAGACGAGGCGCTGGCGTCGGCGAGCGATATGGAGGTCGCCTTCGCCGAGATGCTCGAGACCGGGCGGCGACGGGACGCGGCGGCCGGGCGGACGCTGTCGGGACCGCACCGCTCGGACCTGCTCGTGCATCACCGGGCCAAGGGAATGCCCGCGGCACTGTCCTCGACCGGCGAGCAGAAGGCGCTCCTGATCGGGCTGGTGCTGGGGCACGCGCAGCTGGTGCGGGCGATGACCGGCCATGCGCCGATCCTGCTGCTCGACGAGATCGCCGCCCATCTTGACGAAGGCCGCCGGGCGGCGTTGTTTGACCTGATCGAAGCGCTCGAGTGCCAAGCCTTCATGACCGGAACCGACGTT
>JAHJUC010000491.1 GCA_018829385.1 Alphaproteobacteria bacterium | reverse complement strand
TGAACATCAAAGAGATTCTTGACCGCGAACGGGACGCCCGCCAGCGGACCGGGATCTTCACCGCGCTTGATCATGGCATCGATCTCGCCTGCCCGGGCGCGGGCCCGTTCGCCGGTCACGCAGGTGAAGGCGCCGATGGACATGTCATGGGCGTCAATCCTGGCCAGGCATGCGTCGAGCACGGCGCTTGCCGAAACCGCTCCGCCACGCACCGCCTCGGCGATCGCGGCTGCGGTTGCACCTGTCCAGTCGGTCATGGCTTGAACACCGGTGCCGGCTCGATCTCGTCCTCGAGCGGCAGCGCCAGAAGGTCCGCTGCGATTCCGCGCGCGGCAACCAGATGGGCGACGATGCCGGGACGATAGGCCGGCTCATCGGGCAGATCGAGATAGGCGAGCATGCTCCGGGCAATCGAGTCCGGGTCAAATTCATCCTGTGTCACGTGGAAACCTCCTCTGTCTCGAATGCCGCAGCCAACGCGGCCAGCGGTGCGGCCCAGCCGACGATCCCGCCTTGCGCGGTGATCATTTCGATGGTGGCCGTCTTGAAGTGCTCGAAATAGCTCTCAGTCGCATCGGTGACCAGCAGACATTCATAGCCGCGGTCATTGGCTTCCCGCATCGAGGTCTGCACACAGACTTCCGTTGTCACGCCGGCAAAGACCAGGTGGGTGATGCCTGAAGCCTGAAGCCTTTCGTGCAGCCCGGTGTTCCAGAACATGCCCTTGCCGGGCTTGTCGATAACCCACTCGCCGTCAACCGGCGCCAACGCATCGACAATCTGGTTGCCAGGCTCGCCACGCACCAGAAGCCGCCCCATCGGACCTTCCTCGCCGATCCGCACCGAAGCGCCGCCGCGCGCCACCTTGCTGGGCGGGCAATCGGACAGATCCGGCAGATGCGCCTCGCGGGTGTGTATCACGGGGAGGCCGCGTGTCCGGAACAGGGCAAGCAGGCCGGCAACCGTCGGGATGATCGCCTCAAGCCGCGAGACATCGTTGTCAAGGGCATCGCCAAAACCGCCCGGCTCTATGAAGTCGCGCTGCATGTCGATGACGACGAGAGCGGCGTGCGCTTCGTCGAACCGGTAGTAGTAGGGCTCAGCCTGAACGCTCCGCATGGTCTCAGTGCCCCGCCATGTATTTGCCGATGGTGTTGCGGTCGGTCTCGTCGATCGGCGCCTGGTAGGTAATTTCCCCGCCGGACATCACCGCGACCCGGTCGGCAAGCTCCAGGATCTCGTCGAGATCCTCCGACACCAGCAGGATCGCAGCGCCCTTGTTGCGCTGATCGATCAGCTGCGCCCGGATCTCGGCCACGGACGCGAAATCCAGCCCGAAGCAGGGATTGGCGACGATCAGGACATTGACGTCGCCGGAAAGCTCGCGTGCGAGAATGGTTCTCTGCACATTGCCGCCCGAGAGGTTTTCGATCGGCGTCTCCGCCGAGGGCGTCTTGACGTGGTATTGTTCGATGAGCCTCACTGCATTGTCGCGCATGGCGGCCGGTTTCAACCACCAGCCGATGCTCGCCATCGGCGGCTTGTCGAAGCTGCGGAAGGCGATGTTCTCCGATACGCTCATCCGTTTGACGGCGGCGTTTTTCAACGGCTCCTCGGGCAGGCCGAACACCTTCAAGTCGGCAAAGTTCTTGCGGGATGCATCAAAGCGCTGGCCGTTGACGATAACGGCGCCACCGGCAAGTGCGCGCTGACCGGCAAGCGCCTCGACCAGCTCGGACTGGCCGTTTCCGGACACACCGGCGATGCCGACGATCTCGCCGCCCTTGATCTTGAGATTGACGGTGTCGACGGCCCTCATGCCTTCATTGTTGTCGACACTGAGACCTGCAATCTCAAGCGTGCTTTTGGGTTCGACCTTGACAAGCCGCGGCGCCTTCTCGCGCATCTGGGCCTCGCCGATCATCATTTTCGACATGTCGTCGGTGCTGAGGTCCTTGACCGACCCGCTGCCTGCCAACCTGCCGCGCCGGAGCACGGTCACGCGGTCGGCAAAGGCGTTCACCTCACGGAACTTGTGCGTGATCATCAGCACGGTGATGTCGCCGGCACGCGCCATGTCGTGCAGAAGACCGAGGATCTCGTCAGCCTCGCCCGGCGTGAGAACAGATGTCGGCTCGTCGAGGATCAGGAAGCGCTGGTTGAGATAGAGCTGCTTGAGGATCTCGAGCTTCTGTTTCTCGCCCGCCGACAGATCGGCTGCGACGGTGTTGAGCGGAACCCGGAACGGCATCCGCTCCATGAAGGCCTGCAGCTCTTCCTTTTCCCGCGCCCAGTTGATCACCGCCGGCGCATCGGCGCGCGATATCACCATGTTCTCCGCGGCCGTCAGGCAGGGCACAAGGGTGAAATGCTGATAGACCATGCCGATGCCGGCGGCCTGTGCATCGGCCGGCGCCCGGATCTGGACTTCGCGGTTGCCGACCAGCAATTGCCCCCCGGTTGGCTGGTAGAAGCCCATGATGCACTTGACCAGCGTCGATTTGCCGGCGCCGTTCTCGCCCAGAAGCGCATGGAATTCACCGGCGCCAACCTTGATCGACACGTCGTCGAGGGCGACCAGCGAACCGAAGACCTTGGTCATCGATACGGTCTCAAGCGAAAACGCGCCGGCCCTGCCTCCGGTCACCGGATGCGCCGAAAGATCCTCCGGAAGAGCCAGCGCGGTCATGCCATCTGCTCCAGGGCTTCGAGCACCTTATTGCTCGATGCCACGGCCCCGAAAACGCCGCCCTGCATCT
>JAHJUC010000490.1 GCA_018829385.1 Alphaproteobacteria bacterium | reverse complement strand
GCGCACCTGTTCCAGCCGCTCGTCCGAACCGAAGGCGGAGAGGATCTGACCCGGCTCGAAATCCATGGCATGCACACCGGTTACCCGCTCCTTCAATCCGTACTTGCCGATCTGGTGATGGAACCAGGGAATGAAACGGCGATTGATGGTGACGATACCCGAGCGCTGCCCGAGCTGGCAGGAATAGAGCATCGAGGCCTCGCCCATCCCGAGCACCGGGATGTCGACCACCGAGCGCGCCTCGTAGAGGCCGGCATCCTGGAAGTGGCCGATGATGAAGGCGTCATAACCCTCGCGCTCGGCCTTCACCGCGTTGCAGATCACCTCGCGGGCGCAGCGGAATTCGACTATGGCGTGGGCGTAGTTGTCGTGCGGGGTAATGCCCTTTATGTCGACCTGGGTGCCCGGATCGGTGATGGCGTCGAGATGCTTGCGCAGCTCGTCCCAGTATTCGGCGCCGTGCTCGTAATCGACATAGCTCTGATACCAGATTTTCAACGTCCTAACTCCTCATCATTCCGGGCAGCCACAGTGCCAGCTCCGGGAACACAGCTAGTATGAGCACCAGCAGCAGGGTGCAGGCGATGTAGGGTGCGGCGGCCCAGGCCACCTGGCCGATGGTCGTGCCCGGCGGGCTGACACCGACCATGACGAACAGAAGCAGCCCGAAAGGCGGGGTCGCCAGGCTCAGCTCCAGAGCCAGCAGCATGATCACTCCGAACCAGATCGGGTCGAAGCCGTAGCTCGATGCGAGCGGCATGAAGATCGGCAGCGTCAACATCATGATCGACAACTGGTCCATGAACATGCCGAGCAGGATGAGCACGAGGAACATCAGCGCCAGGATCGCGTAGAAACCGAAATCAAAGCTCATCGCGTAGGAGATCAACCCCGTCGACGCGCCGGAGAACGCCAGGATCTGCGAGAACGTGGTCGAGCCGACGATGATCATCAGCATCATCGCCGACACCATCAGCGTGCCCCTCATGGCGGCGATGACCGAGGCCCATGTGAGCTTGCCGTAGACGGCGGCGAGGATGGCGACGGCGAGCGTGCCGAAGGCAGCCGATTCCGTCGGCGTCGCCCAGCCGAGCAGGATCAGTCCGACAACGGCGAAGATGACCAGGCCCATCGGCAGGATGTCGGTGGCAATGGCGTAGAGGATCTCTCCCGGGCTCGCACGTTCGGCGGCGTAGCCGGGCGCGGCGTCGGGATCGAGCGCGATCTGGATCCGGATGGTGGCGACGAACATCAGCGCCAGCACCAGCCCGGGAACGAGGCCAGCGATCAGCAGCGCGCCGACATCGATCCGCGCCAGCGAGCCGAGCAGGACCGCGAGCGAGGATGGCGGGATGATCATGGCCAGCCCGCCGGTGGCGAGAATCGGCCCCATGATCATCTTCGGCTTGTAGCCGCGCTTGATCATGTCGGGCATCAGCGTGGTGCCGAGCATTGCGGTGTTGGCCATGGAAGACCCGGACAGCGTGGCGAAAATCGTTCCGCCGCCGACCGTCAGGTAGGACAGTCGGCCCCGGATGCCGCCGAAGCACTTGTCGAGCGCATCGAACACCCGGACCGCAAGCCCGGTATGAAACAGCAATTCCCCCATGATAAGGAACAGCGGCACCGGCACCAGTGCGAAGCTTGTTACCGAGGTTGTGGCGTTTGCCACCAACTGGTCGATGCCGATCATGCCGCCCATGAACAGGTAGACGCCGACGACATTGATGGTCAGGAAGGCGATGGCCACCGGCATGCCGAAGAACATCAGGAACAACAGGCCGCCCACCATCAGGCTGGCCGCTTCGTACCATTCCATCATGGCAGTCTCGCTCCACTTTTGACGGTGCGGGTCAATGGGTTGCCTCGCTGCCGGTGTAGATGTCGCCCCTGAAGAGCATGCGCAGGAATTCGAGCGTCATCAGCCCGAACCCGCCCGACAACATGGCGTAGAGCACCCAGGACGGGATATTGATCGAGCGCATGTCGACCGAGCCCGCCGCCAGCATCTGCAGCCCGACCGCGCCCGACCGCCAGGACAGAAGCCCCAGCATGGCGATGCACAGGACCAGGATGGCGCGGCCTGCGACAAGGCGCGCGGCGTCGGGCAGGCGTTCGGCAAAGGAGGTGATGGCGACATGGCCGTTCTTCCGCACCAGCCAGGGAGCGGCCGCCACGGTCGAATAGAGCATCACATACTCGACCAGCGCGCTGGTCGACTGTGACGGCCGGAAGCCGGTATTGCGCAGCACCACGTCGATGATGATGGCGATGGTAATGATGACCAGGCTGATCCCGCCGGTGATCGCCAGGCCGGTTATCATCCTGTCATAGAAACGCACAAGCATGGGGGCTCCCTTGTGGCGAAAGAGGCCGGCGGGCGCCGGAAGACGCCCGCCGCCGGGTCCTGTCAGCGGTCGTAATAGGCTTCGCGGAGCGCGTCGTAGTGTTCCGACCCGGCTTCCTTCATCCGCTTCCAGGCGCTGTCATAGGCGCCGTCGAGATACTTGGCTGCTGCCTCACCTTCGAGCGAAATGACCTGCATGCCTTCGTCGCGGACAGTCTTGTCGGTTTCCGAGATCATGGTCTGGAAATTGTCATACGATGTCTGCTCGTACTCGGCCGCCGCCTCGTTGATGATGGTCTTGGCCTCATCGCTGAGCCCGTCCCATTTTGCCGGGTTCACCACCACGGCGAGGTCGGTCTGGAAGAAGCCCGGGTCGATCCTGTAGCGCAGGAACTTGTCCCAGGAGAGGTCCTTGATCGCAACGATCGGCCAGCCGGAGCCGTCGAAGGTGTGGCGCTCGAGACCGGTGTAGACGTCGGGAACCGGAACCGAGACCGGGATTGCGCCGAGAGATTCGAAGAAGGAGTTGTAGATCGGCTGCGAGCGGATGCGCAGGCCGTCGAGATCCACGCCGCCGTCATCGCTGCGCTTGGGCTCGTCGATGGTGTAGATGTGGAACTGGATGCCGGTGTCGAGATGGGCCAGCAGGTTGACGCCGAGCTTCTCGGAGAAGGCTTTCTGCATGATGGCAAACCCGCCATTGGCGCGGGCTTCCGCGGCGGAGACCGTGGACCCGACCCAGGCGTCGGCTTCCGGCATGGTGCCGAGATAGTAGGACGCCGGTCCGTACTGCATGTCGATCACGCCGCGACGCACCGCATCCACCTGCTGGTTGGGTGGGAACATTTCAGGACCGCCGATATAGTCGATCTTGATGACGCCCTTGCCCTTCTCGTTGACGAGATCGACGAAGCCCTGGAAACTCTGCGAGAAGGCCAGCGGCTTCGGGAAGGCGGAAATTGCGCGCAGCGTTTCCTCCGCATGCGCGGCGCCCGTCATGAAGACAAGCGCGAGCGCTGTGCCGGAAACGGCCATTCCGGCGATGCGCCGGCTGAGGTGATGTTCATGTTTCATAGTATCGTTCTCCTCTGGTTGTACGGAATTGACCATCCGCTTTTGATTGCTGTCATTGATCGTCGAGGACAGGGCCCCTTGTCATTCCTGCGCCCTCGAGCGCTCTGAGAAAATCCGCCATGCGTCGCTGGCGGTACGCTTCGACGTCCATTTTCGAGTAGTCGAAGAATCCCGAACCTGACTTGAGGCCGATGCGGCCTTCCGTCATGTTCTGCGAAATCACATCGGGCGCCTTGAAGCGGTCGTCCTCGAAGGCATCGCGCAGATAGTTGCTGGCGTAGTAAAGAATGTCGCCGCCGCCCCAGTCAATGAACTCCAGCAGGCCCAGAACGCCGAAGCGCAGGCCGAAGCCGTATTTGACCGCCTTGTCGATGTCCTCGGCGCTGGCCACTCCTTCTTCGACCAGACGCGCCGCCTCGTTCATCGCCAGCGCTTGAATGCGCGGCACGATGTAGCCGGGCGAGGCCTTGCAGACGATCGGCACCTTGCCCATGGCTTCGAGAAGGCCGCGCAGCCGCACCAGTGTCCGCGGGTCGGTCGCATCGGTCGGGCTGAGCTCGATCAGCGGCATCAGGAACGCCGGATTGAGCCAGTGGGCATTGAGAAAGTTCTGCGGCCGCCTGGTGAAGCCAGCGAGATCCGTGGACAGGATCGTGGACGTGGTCGACGCCAGGATCGCGTCGTCATCGGCATGCGCGTCGAACAGCGCGAAAGCGTCGCGCTTGGCGTCGAGCACTTCGGGCACCGCCTCGAACACGATCTCGCAGCCGGCCAGCCCGCGCGCCGCATCCGACAGGCTGACGATGCTGATGCGCTCCATGATCGCGTCAATGGCTGTAGCGTCGAAGGCTCCGAGGGCCGCCACCGACGCGAGGCCGCCGCGGATCTCGGCCAGCGCCTCGCTGCTGATCCGGGCGAAATCTGCCTCGCTGCGGCTCTTTGCGTCGACCAGCACGGCGCGATGCCCTGCATAGGCGACGCTATGGGCAATTCCGCGGCCCATGCGTCCCGCCCCGATGCAGGCGATGGCGGGCCGGGCGCTCATCACAGACCCTCGCGCAGCATGGTCTGCACCGATGCCTGATCATGGCCGGCCAGGCCGACCGTCGACATGGTGCGTCCGTCCTTGCGGAAATCGCACTCCGACACCGCCTCGCCCAGCGCCAGCAGGCCTTGCGCAACCGGGCAGGGCACGCCGGCCCATTCGCCGACCGAGACCAGGAAGGCCAGGCCGAGCCCGATGTCTTCCTGCATGTAGCGGTGGGTCTTGAGTTCCAGATGTTCGTGCCAGTCGCCGGAGCCGACCAGCTTGTCATGCGCGAGGTTGCCGTACATCCAGTTCGAGGTTTCGTAATGGTCGGCGAGCGGGAAGTGCGGCGCGCCATAGCCGAGGGCCTCGCGGATGGCGATGCGTTCATTGTCGAGGGCGGTGTGCACCCGGCGGATGGCTGGCTGAGTGCCCTCGTTGTGGATGTCCCAGCGCTCGAAATGTTCGATCGGTCCGGCATTCATCAGGATCAGCGGCGGATGGATGATCGGGCCTGCGTTCATGAGCGCCCCCGACAGCGCGTCCTCGATCGTCTCGATTGCATCCGGGAACGCCTGCGAAATCACCGCGATCGCTTGCTCGGTCTTGCGCGCCGGCAGCACGCCGGTCGGCAACCGCGATGCGCGCGTCGAGATCCGTACCTCGGTCTGTCTCTGCTTGCGCGTGAGCCATGGCAGGGTGCCGGTTTCGGCGATGGCGAAATCGGCGGTACAGCCCGCATCACGCATCCGCTTCATCATGATGTAGGAGCCGAAGGTGCCGGGCGGCAGGTAGATCACCTGTCCGTCGGCCATGTGCGGCGCGAGCCGGTCGGCGATGTCGGCCTGGGCATTGGCCGGCGTCGGCGCGACGATCAGCTCGGCCCCGTCCATGGCTGCCGCAAGGTCATCCGTGGGAACAATCCTGACCGGCCTGCTGCCCTTGAAGTCGGTGACCGTGATCCCGCCTGCCTCGGCCACCTGTGCAAAGTCGCTGGCGTTGCGCCGCCACCAGCGCACGTCGTGGCCCGCCTCCGCAAAGTCTGCCGCCGCCGCGTAGGACCCGTTGCCGCCACCGATTACAACAATTTTCATTCTATCCATCCTCGATGATTAGGGTTGATCACGTGCCGGGCAGCTTTCGTGCTGCAGCACTGGGTCCACCAGAGCCGCGGCTTTCAAGGAATTCGGCGCAGACACGGCTGTGGTCATGGATTCTCCTGTGCGCGGCCGGAGCCTTGGCCGCAGACATCATGCCCGTCAGCAGCCAGAATGTTGCATGCATATGCAAACAATCTCAGAGTCTTGTTCATCCCCTGGCATCTCCCCAATGGCTGTCTTTATATGCGAAGCTCACACAGCTTCGGATTCTCTTCAAGCTTAAAATATGAAAATGCACTCTTTGCGTATGGTTCTTGACAATCAGAGACATGAAATTTCATATATTTTTCCAAGCCATACCGGGAAGAAATTTCGCTCCCTGACAAACTGAAGATTTGTGTCAGGCTGGATTGCAATCGACCGCTCCCGACGCGTCCTGTTCGGGGTCGGGATTTCGCGATTGATCAAGCCGTGACGACATCCGGTTCCAAGGCAAACGAAAGGCCAGGCCATGAAAGCGGTTCGCATGCATGCCCACGGGGGACCTGGCGTCCTTGTACTCGAGGATGTGCCGGATCCGGTGCCGGCCGCCGGCGAGGTTCTCGTCGCCATCAAGGCGGCAAGCGTCAACGCCGCCGACTGGAAGGTGCGCAGCGGCATCTCGCCTGTCCCCCTGGTGTTTCCGCACATACTCGGGCGCGATTTCTCCGGTGTGGTCGAAACCGCTGGTCCCGACACGGATATGGAACGCGGAACCGAGGTCTACGCCGTCTGCCCGCCCGGCATGGAAGGCGGCTATGCCGAAAAGATCTCCATCGGCGCACAGTATGTCGCCCGCAAGCCGGAAAATCTGTCACATGTGGAGGCGGCGGCAATCGGGCTTGCCGCGCTCACGGCTCTCGTCACCATCGAGGATACGCTGAAGCTCAAGCGCGGCGAGAAGATTCTGATCCAGGGCGGAGCCGGGGGCGTTGCCGGGATGGCGATCCAGCTGGCGCATCATCTTGGCGCTGAGGTCGTGACGACAGCGCGGGCCGAAAATCATGCCTATGTACGCGGTTTGGGCGCGGATCAGGTCATTGACTATACCGAGGAAGATCCGGCGGTCCTTGTTGGCGATTGCGACGCCGCCTTCGACACCGTGGGTGGGGCATGCATCGCGCAATCCTTCGCAGTGCTGACGCCCGGCGGACGAGCAGCCTTCATTGCAGGTGGAGCAGACGCGCCGATTCCTCCACGCGAGGACGTTACGGCCTTGCGACCAGCCGTCAACCGGAGCCGCGCTCTGATGGATCGTGTGACTGCGTATGTGGAAGCAGGCATCCTCAGGCTGCCGGAGATAACAACCATGCCACTGTCGGCAGCCGTTCACGCTCATGAACTCAGCGAAGCCAAGCATGTCCGCGGCAAACTGGTCTTCGACATTGGCGATTGAGCGGGACGCTTGATCGGCTGGACACAGAGTCGCGCACGAAAGGCCCCAACGCTATCCTGTTCTGCCTCGAAAAGGGAATCATCAGGCCGAGTGCCATCGAGATCAGCCTCGATCTCGAGACGTTCGCCGACACAATCGAGATCTCGGAAGATGAGCTGAACGCGGGGCTTTGTTGTAAACTCTTCGCTCACCGGCGACCGATAATCACCTCTCGAGATTTTGGGAGAGGACAATGTTCAAAGGCCGCCATTTCGACCAGCCGATCATCTTGCTTTGCGTGCGCTGGTATCTGGCCTGCGGCTTGAGCCTTCGCGACTTGAAGGAAATGATGTCAGAATGAGGCATCCGTGTGGATCATTCGACGATCCATCGCTGGGTCGTGCACTTCACGCCTTTGATTTTGGGCCGCTTTGACCGCAGAAAGCGGGCTGTGACTGGCAAATGGCATGCAGACGAAACCTACATCAAGGTCCGGGGTCAATGGATGTATCTTCATCGGGCCATCGACCGCGCGGGAGACACCGTTGATTCCCGGTTTAGCCAGCATCGGGACCTGGTAGCAGCCAATCGGTTCTTCACAAAGGCTATTGAACGGCGTGGGCGTCCACAGCGCATGGTGATTGACGGCAGCCAGACCAACAGGGAAGCCAATGTTTCCTGCGATATGATCAGCCGGCTTCGGGAAAGGCGACATATTCACACGAAACCGATCCGTATCCGGCAAAGTCAGCACCTGAATAATCGCACCGAGCCGGATCACCGTCGGATCACACGGCGTGTCAGGCCGATGCTCGGCTTCAAGGGATCAGAGCACCATTCCAAGTCACGCTTGCTGTCTATTCTACGCGGGCTATGTGGATCAGTTCCAGCATGAAGCCGTTGAAGAAAGCCTTGAGCGCATCATGGGCATCGAGCGGCAGGACGTGGGCGACATACTGGTCGGGGCGCACGATCACCAGGCATCCCTGCTTGCGGTCTATGCAGCGGGCATCGAAGATGTCCGGCCCGTGCCTGAGATCGGGGCAGAACATCTTCTCGTAATCGACGAGGCCGAGCCTGCCCTTTTGCTGTTTCAGAAATGCCGGCAGGGCTTCAAGCGCAAGCTCATGCGTGGCCTGCTGGAAGATCGCCCGGACATCGAAAACAGCATCGATGTCCTGATCCGGGCGGGTGAATCGCCGCACGGGCGATGCCGGATCTTCTGAAAAGAAGCTGCAGAGCCGCGCAATCGCCGAACCTGCCGATGACGGATCCTCGGCGGGGCAGAAGGCAAAAAGCCGCCAGCGGGCATCCGCCTGGATGACATGGCCGAGCTCAACAGGCTTGGCATCGGCAAGACGGATGACCGGCGCCGAATGGAAGCGTGCGCCGATATCAAAGCCGGTGGCGAGGGACTGCCAACGGTCAGTGCCGATAAATGTCGAGGCCTGGTACCTGACAGACATGCCGGCGGTGTAGCGGCCGTGCTGGATGAAATAGCGCTGGAAGCGGGGCGCCTCGCCGTTTTCGCCATCGCCGGCTTCAGGCGGTTCGCTCATGATGCGCGACCATTCCCGGTCGAAGTCGATCAAGTCCCGTGCCACCGCCTGCCGCTCGGCCGAGTAGCTGTGCAGGATGTCCGCGGGACAAAGCCCGCGCAACACCGAGGCCAGTTTCCAGCCGAGGTTGAAGCCGTCACCCATCGACACATTCATGCCCTGGCCCGCTTTCGGACTGTGGGTGTGGCAGGCGTCGCCGCAGATGAAGACACGCGGCAGGCGGGAGCCAACCTCGCTTTCGGGAACATCGTCGAACTTGTCGGTCAGGCGCTGGCCAATCTCGTAGACCGACCACCAGACCACTTGCTTCACGTCGATCGAATAGGGGCGGATGATGCGTTGCGCGGCGGCGACCAGATGGTCGACGGTGATGTTGCGGGCGGCAACCCGTTCGCCTGATTTGAGCTTGTCGAGCTCGATGTAGAGCCGGATCAGATAGCCGCCCTCGCGCGGGATGATGATGATGTTGCCCTCGCCGGCCGACTGGATCAGGGTCTTGCAGCGGATATCCGGGAAGTCCGTGACAGCCAGCACATCCATGACCCCCCAGGCCTGGTTGGCGGAATCGCCTTCAAGTTCGCGGCCGATGGCCTTGCGCACGGCGCTGCGCGCGCCGTCGCAGCCGACGACGTAGCGCGCCTTGAGCTCGACCGTCTCGCCTTCACGGTCGGGATCGACCCTTTCGAGCGTCGCCGTCACCGGGTAGTCGCCGGCCGCCGGATCGACGGTCAGTCCCGCAAGCTGGAGGGAATAGTCGGGCTCGAGTCGGGAAGGCGAGTTGCGCATGACTTCGAGATACATGTCGTGCACGCGGGCCTGGTTGAGAATCATGTGCGGCATCTCGGAGAGACCATCCTCGACGTCCTGGATACGGCCGTTGCGGACAATCTGTTCCGGCGCCTTAGGATCGGGTTTCCAGAATGTCGTCTCGTTGACCCAGTAGCCCTGCTTGAGGATCTTTTCGGCAAAGCCGAATGCGTTGAACATCTCCATCGAGCGGCAGGAAATCCCGTCAGCCTGCCCCTTGTCCATCGGACCGGACCTGCGCTCGACGATGCGCGTCGTGATTTCCGGGAAAGCGGCCAGCTGGGCGGCAAGCGTCAGTCCGGCCGGGCCGGAGCCGACGATCAGGACATCCACAGGCGCCGTGAATTCCGGATCGAAAGCCGGCCGGCCAGCGGCGGCTTCCGACACTTCGGGGTTCCCGGGACGAAATCCGTCGAGATGATACTGCATAATCGCTCCTCCAAACTAATATGTTGACTTACTATTATCCCGGAAAGCCCGGCTATGCAAATAGTATGTGCAATTATCATCTTGGGGTAAGGTGTCGCCGGGCGCGCCCGTGCCGAGGCCGCATCCCGATGATATGCGAAGAAGCGGAGAGACGATGACACATGTATCGAGAATGCCCGGGCACCTGATCCGGCGGCTGCATCAGATCTCGACCCATGTCTTCATGACCCGAACCCGGGAGGCAGGCTTCGATCTTACGCCGGTGCAGTTCGCCGCCCTCGATGCGATCCGTGAAAGCCCCGGGATCGACCAAGCGGGACTGGCGGAGGCGGTTGCCAAGGACCGGGCAACCATCGGCGCTGTGGCCGACCGGCTGGAGCAGAAGGGGCTGGTCACAAGGAAGGTGAATGCGCAGGACAAGCGCGCGCGCATACTGGCGCTTACGGAGGACGGAGAAGCTCTGGTCGCGGCGCTCAAGCCGCTGGTGGAGCAGCTTCAGGCCGAGATTCTCCCCGGCCTCAACGAGACGGAATACCGGCTGTTCATCGAACTGGCCGCCAAGGCTGCCAGGGCCGCCGGCAGCGTCGGGTAAAATCCTTCGCCGGCCTACCGGAACATCGCGGAAGGGATGGTCAGCGCAATCTGCGGAAACACGATGACCGCCAGCAGGCAGACGGCCATTGCGATCCAGAACGGTATCACGCCACGGAAGATCGTGGCCATTGGCACGTCCTGGGCGACGCTCTTGACCACGAAGACATTCAGGCCGACCGGGGGCGTGATCATGCCCATCTCGATGACGATGACTGCGACCACGCCGAACCAGATCGGATCGAACCCGAGGCCGGTGATGATCGGAAAGAAGATCGGGATCGTGACGACCAGCATGGCGAGCCCGTCCATGAACATGCCGAGCACCAGGTAGGCGATGATGATCAGCAACAGGACGCCGTAAGGGCCGAGACCCGCCGATGTCATGGCTTCGCCCAGCATGGCCGGCACATGGGTCAGCGCCAGGAACGGGTTGAGCACACTGGCGCCGATGACGATGAGATAGAGCATGGCGGTGGTGCCGACGGTGTCGCTGACGGCCTGCTTGAGCATACGCCATTCGAGCTTGCGCATGCCGATTGCCATCAGGATGACCAGTCCGGCGCCGACTCCGGCGGCCTCGACGGGCGTGAAGACGCCGAGATAGATGCCGCCGATGGAGACGATGATCACGGTGATCAGCGGCAGGGCGCGCGCCAGGGCGCTGAGCCGTTTCGAAATGGAAACCCGTTCCCCGCGCGGTCCTGCTTCGGGGTCTTTCAACGTCACCAGCGCGACGGCTGCCATGAACAGGGCGGTCAGCAGAAGCCCGGGCAATATGCCGGCCATGAAGAGCTGGCCGATGCTCTCCTCCGTCAGGATCGCGTACAGCACGAAACCGGTGGACGGCGGAATGAGAAACCCGAGTGTGCCGCCTGCGGCAATGGCGCCGGTCGCAAGCGCGTCGGAGTATCCGAAGCGTTTCATTTCGGGCAACGCAACCTTGCCTATGGTCACCGCCGTCGCCACGGACGAGCCGCTGACGGCCGCGAATGCGGCGCAGCCGATGATCGATGCCGAGGCCAGTCCGCCCCGCAGCCAGCCGACCCATGCAAAGGCTGCCTCATACAGACGGCTGCTAAAACCCGCAACGGAGGCGATGTTTCCCATCAGAATGAACAACGGAATAACCGTCAGATTGTAGTTAGAAGCGGCCGAAAAGGTTTCCGTGACAAGCAGCGCGTTTGCGGAGCGGGCGCCGCTGATCAGGACGGTTCCGAAATAGCCCGCGGCCAACATGGCCATTCCCACCGGCATGCGGAACACCATGAAGGCGAACATCACCACGAGGCCACCGACCCCGATCATCAAATCACTCACTGCGGGCCACTCCTGACCGGATGATGTCCACGAGCTGGATAGCCAGCACGATGGCGTACAAGGCCGCTCCGAGGACCAGCAGTCCGTAGAAGGGCCAAAGCGGGATGCTGAGCATGTTGGTGGCGTCGCCATATTCAGCGGCGTCGGCGAGCTTTCCCCACGAGCGCCAGCCCAGCAGCGCCAGCAGGTAGATCGAAATGCCGCGCGCCACGATGTCGCCCGCCAACCGGCCGAAGGCGCCAATCATGCCGTCAAACACATCGACGCGGATATGCATTTCCTTCTGTGCCGCGCTCGGCATCGCCAGCATCACCAGCACGACCGAAGCCATCTCGATGATCTCGTTGTTGCCGAGGATGGGTGCGTTGAAGGCGTAGCGCATGACGACACCGGCAAATGTCACCACCAGAAGCACGGCCAACGCCAGCGACGAGGCAAGGGTGAGCATGCGGACAGTCCATTCGACGGATGTCGAATGGACCAGATCGGATCGTGAGCTTTTCACGGCTTGCTCACATGCTCTTCAGGGCGTCGACAAATGCCTTCGCCTTGATGCCCGCGGCCTCAGCTTCCGCGATCACCGTATCGACAACCGGCGCCGATGCGGCGTTGAACTTCGCTGCTTCCTCGGCGGAAAGCGTGATCACTTCCTTGCCATCGGTGGAGGCGAAGCCGGAGAGAGCCTTGTCGGCGATGCCGAGCCATGCCTGGTTGCCGTTTACGGACGCCTCGCGGCCCGCTTCCAGCACCACTTTCTGCTGGTCTTCGGTCAGGTCGCTGAAGCTGTCGCGGTTCATGATCATGAAGAAGCTCGAGAACGTCGTCTCCATGCCGGTGGTGATGAACTTCGTCACTTCGGCGAGCTTGAACGCACCGAGCGTGGTGGCATCGGTCATGGCGCCGTCGATGACGCCGGTCTGCATCGCGTTGTAGATGTCAGGGGCCGGCATCGATACCGGGGTTGCGCCCCAGGCTTCAACCACAAGGCCGGCATTGCGCGACGGGACCCTGATCTTGAGACCCTTGAGGTCTTCAAGCGTGCGGACCGGCTTTGTCGCCGTGAAGATGACATTGGGCGCATTGTTCCAGATGCCCACCAGCGCAACGCGCTTGTATTCATCCGAGAGCATGTCGATGTTCTTGAGGATCTGCGCAGTGCCGGTGTCCGCGGAAATCACGCCGGGAAGCTCCGTCAGCAGCGTCTGGGGGAAGTTCGACGCGGTGTAACCGGGCAGGCCGAACGCGATGTCGGTGACGCCGTCGACGGCACGATTGTACTGCTCTCTCGGGCCCGGGCCGAGTTCGCCGCCCATGAAGACGCTGACCGTCACTTCGCCATTGGTTTCCTTTGCGATCTTTTCCGCGAACGGCTTGTAGACCTTGTCGACGACGAAGTGGGTGGGTGGCTGAAAATCAGCCAGTTTCAACTCGGCCGCCGAGACGGCTCCGGTGATGATGCCCAGTGCAGCGACGGCACCGGTGATGGTTCTGGAAACAGACATTGCATTCCTCCCTGAGAGACATCCAGCCATTGACCCGGCTGCTCGAAATGTCCCCGATTTCTACAAGTCCGCCGGGAGCGAAACCATTTCAAAGACGTGCGGAGGCTATAATTAATGGCTATAGCGAGGCCTTGAATTCGCTGACCAGTTCGATCAGCCTGGCTTGCGAAGGTGTTGGTTTCCAGCCGCGCCGGGTGGTTATTCCGATCGCCCGCGCGGTGTCCGGCAATTCAAAATCGATCCGTGCAATTCTGCCGGCTTCTATCTCGGCTTCGGCCTGGAGGCCGGAAACGCAGCCGAGGTGGTCGCTGTTCGACAGCAATTCGCGAATGAGAATAAGCGACGCCGTTTCGACGATGCGATCGGGCACCGTGTGGCCGCTGCCGGTGAACATGTCCTCGAAATGCTTGCGCGTCGGCGTGCCCGCGGCGGCCACCGCCCATGGATAGTCGAGCAGGTCGCCGACACCGATGGACGATCGGCCGACAAGGGGATGGGCCGGGCCGGCAACGATTGCGAGCGTGTCGTCAAACAGCGGTGTCTGCTCGATGTCGCCGATCGGGGCGGGATTGCGCAAGGCTCCGATCAGGAAATCGACTTCCCCGTTCCGCAAGCCGGAAATCATTTCGTCGTAGGGCCCGTCGAGGATACGCAGCGGCAGTCTCGGCCATGCCTGCCTGAATTGCGCAATCACCTTCGGCAAGAGATAGGCCCTGGACAATGGCATGGCGCCAACCACGATGCGGCCGGTTTCACGGCCGAGCGCTTCGGCGATTTCCATGTCCGCCTGCATCAGTTCCGCATCCATCAACCGCGCCGCACTGGCAAGCAACTGCCCGGCCCGCGTAGCGACAATGCCGGTGGATGTGCGTTCGAAAAGTGGCCGCACCGCTTCCTTCTCGAGCTGGCTGACGGCCCGGTGAACCGTTGGCTGGGCGATGCCCAGCCGCCGGGCCGCAAGGGTGAAGTTGCCGGTTTCGCGAACCGCAATCAGGGCTTCCAGCTGGGACGCCGTCGCGGTGACCCGCAAGCGCGGGGCAACGGATGCGAACGCTTCATCGATGATGGACAAGGCCCGGCCGATGCGTTCCGCGTGGAGCCTGCCCAAGGCGGTGGCGAAGACGCCCTGGGGCGTGCGGTCGAACAGCGCCGCATCGAGTTCCGCTTCGATCTTGTTGATCGCCTGAGTGACCGCCGGCTGGGACAGCCCGCAATCCCGGGCGGCCCTGCTGATCGACGCCAGTTTTGACACGGCCAGGAATATCCGCAGGTGGCGAATATTATGCTTCATGGCGCAGGCTTGCCAGAGAGAATGGCCTTCAGGATCCGGTCAGCCCGCTCCCCGACATCGGCGCTGCCACCGGCCAGCCCGAGACCGGCTATCTGCGCCTGCCAATCGGCGATCGCATCGGACATGCGCGACGGCAAACCCTGCTCAGTGACGGTGCGGGCAACTTCCCGCATCTCCGCGGCCCGGCGCCCGCCATGAACCATCATGCGCTCGAGATTGTAGGCCGACCGTTTCGCCCAATCGATGCCGGGATCGGACGACTGCAGGGAGTGAAGCACTTCGGCTTCGACACCGGCGCGCCGCGCCGCCAGCAGGCATTCGGCGGTCAGGGCCTCGAACCCCTTGATCATGACGGAGCGAAACATCTTGATCGCCGAGGCCTGTCCCACCGCGTCACCCGCATGTCGCGGCTGCATATCCAGGGCCACGAGCAAAGCCATCGCCTCCAGCGTTCGGGGGCCGGAGACCAGCAGCGGCGTCCGGTGCAGTTTGGGGTGAACCGGCGCCATCACGGCAACATCGATATAGATGCCTCCCGCTGCCTCGATCACCTCCGATGCCTGCCGTTTCGTTCCCGGCGAACAGGAATTGCAATCAAACCACAGGGTGCCGGCGGTGATATGCGCCGCGCAGTCTTGCGCCGCCACCAAGGCCTGGTCCGCTGTGACCAGACTGAAAACCGCCCGCGCGCCTGCGAGTGCTTCGGCTTGCGTGCCGCAGATCCTGACACCCAGCCTGTCTGCCCGCTGCAGCAGGTCTTCCTGCTCGCCGGGCTTGCCGACTTTCAGATCGTAGCAGGAGATCGCGCCATCGTTTCTCTCGCGCCAGCCCGACACGAAGGCTTCCGCAGCTTCTCCGAATCCGATGATCGCCAATCCGTTGCCGAGATCTGCCATGGTTCTGTTCTCTTGCCGTTCAGTGGCGGCAAGTCTGGCAGAACCCCTGCAGCCAATCCACCCACTATAGCAACTTCTTATACGATACGCGCTGCATTGAAATTGCCCCGGACACCGATGATGCGCAAAATTCGCGTAACCGGATTGGAGAAAACCCGATGTCAATGAAGAAGACCGCGCTGGTCATCAGCGCTCATGCGGCTGATTTCGTCTGGCGCTGCGGCGGCGCCATCGCCGTGCACGCCGAGCTTGGATACGACGTCACCGTGCTCTGCCTGTCGTTCGGCGAACGGGGCGAGAGCGCCAAGCTCTGGAAACAGCCGGGCATGACCCTGCAGGCGGTGAAGGACGCCCGCCGCAGGGAAGCCGAAGAGGCTGCGAAGGCGCTTGGCGTGCATGACCTGGTGTGCCTCGATCTCGGCGATTATCCGCTGGAGCTTTCCCGCGACGACAAGAACAAGGTGGTCGATGTCATTCGCAAGGTCCAGCCGGCCTTCATGCTGTCGCACTCGAAATACGACCCGTACAACACCGATCACAGCTACACGACACAGGTGGCGCTCGAGTGCCGGATGATCGCCCAGGCCTGGGGACACAATCCGGGCGAGAAGGTGCTTGGCGCGCCCCAGCTCTACCTGTTCGAGCCGCACCAGACCGAACAGATGGGATGGAAACCGGACACGTTTCTGGACATCACGCCGGTGTGGGAGAAAAAACGCGCGGCGATCGAGTGCATGCAGGGCCAGGAGCACCTCTGGGAGTACTACACCCGCGTGGCGCAACAGCGCGCCAATCACTTCAAGCGCAATTCGGGCGGTCAATCCGGTGGCCGCGACTGCAAATATGCCGAAGGCTTTGAATCGATCTTCCCGCGCACGGTGGACGAACTTTGATCCCAGGATCTGGCGGCGGACCTGAAATGACCGGAGGAACCCATGACTGAACCCTGCTTCGACATCGCACACCTGGCCCATGTCGAGATGTACACGGACAGGTTCGAGGAAAGCCTCGACTTCTTCACACGGGTCTACGGCCTGACCGTTTCTGGCCAGGACGAACACTCGGCCTATCTGAGGGCCTGGGACGACTACGAATTCCACAGCCTGAAGCTGACGCGGCATCACACCACCGGTGTCGGGCATATCGCTTACCGTGCGTCTTCGCGCGAAGCGCTTGAGCGGCGGGTCGCAGCCATCGAGGCAAGCCGCTTCAAGAGTATCGGATGGGTGGATGGCGATCTGGGTCACGGCCGGGCCTACCGCTTCGAGGATCCGTTCGGCCATGTCTTCGAGATCTACTGGGACACCGTCAGGTACCAGCCGGATGCCGCGCACACACCGGCGCTCAAGAACATGGCGAGCCGGTTTCATGCCACCGGCGCCTGTCCGCGCCGGATCGACCATCTCAACCTGCTGGCGACCGATGTGGCCGAGTTCCGGGAGTTCATGCAAACCTGCCTGGGCTCGCGGGTGACGGAGATGATCCAGCTCGACAATGGCCGCCTTGGCGGGTGCTGGTTCACCGTCAACAACAAGACCTATGACCTGGCCTGCACCGAGGAGCATGGCGGGGGCGACGGGCGCCTTCACCACGTCACCTATGCCACCGATTCCCGCGAAGACATCCTGCGCGCCGCCGACATCTTTCTCGAGAACGGGGTCCACATCGAAACGGGACCGCACAAGCATGCCATCCAGGGCACATTCTTTCTCTATGTCTGGGAGCCGGCGGGAAATCGCGTCGAACTGGCGAACTCCGGCGCCCGGCTGATCCTGCAGCCGGATTGGGAACCGGTGATCTGGACCGAAAAGGATCGCAGGAAGGGGCAGGCCTGGGGTTTGAAGACAATCGAGAGTTTCCACACCCACGGAACTCCTCCGGTCAAGAAGGATCATTGAAGTGCCAGTTGTCAGACAGAATATCGATCGCGCCGGCGCCGAGATCATCCGGCGGCTGGGCGAAGCCGGCGTCGCCACCGTGCACGAGGCGCAAGGCCGCACCGGGCTGATGAAGCCGAACATGCGCCCGATTCAGCAGGACCTGGCCATCGCCGGATCGGCGGTGACAATCTCCGCCGCACCTGGCGACAACTGGATGATCCACGTGGCCATCGAGCAATTGCGGGAGGGCGACATCATGGTGCTGGCGCCGACCGCCCCCTGCGACATGGGCTTTTTCGGCGATCTGCTGGCAACCTCCGCCATGGCCCGCAGCTGCAGGGCCCTCATCATTGATGCAGGCGTGCGCGACACGCGGGATCTTCGCAGGATGGGATTTGGCGTCTGGTCGACGGCGGTCTCGGCGCAGGGCACGGTCAAGGAAACGCTCGGCAGCGTGAATGTGCCGATCGTGTGCGCCGGAGCCCTGGTCAATCCGGGCGACATCATCGTTGCCGACGATGACGGGGTCTGCGTTGTTCCCCGTGCAGACGCCGAAGCCGTCATGGCTGCCACCGCGAAGCGGCTCGATGCCGAGGAGGCAAAACGCGTGCGGCTTGCGGCGGGCGAACTCGGCCTGGACATCTACGACATGCGTCCGCGGCTTGCCGAAAAGGGCCTGAAATATGTCTGACGGCATTGCCTGCCTGTGGATGCGCGGCGGCACCTCGAAAGGCGCCTATTTTCTCAAGCGCGACCTTCCCGACACTCCGGCCGAGCGGGATGCACTGCTGCTCAGGATCATGGGTTCGCCGGACCCGCGCCAGATCGACGGTATCGGCGGGGGCGATCCCCTGACCTCGAAGGTCGCCATTCTCTCGCCTTCGACACGCGCGGATGCCGATGTCGACTACCTTTTTCTCCAGATCTTTGTCGACCAGGCGCTGGTTTCCGATGCGCAGGGCTGCGGTAATATCCTGGCGGCGGTTGGCCCAGCGGCGATCGAGCGCGGGCTCGTCGCGGTTTCCGGCGAGACCACGCCGGTGCGCATCCACATGCTCAACACGGGTGAAGTCGCCACCGCCCAGATTTCGACGCCCGGCGGCAAGGTGAGCTATGAGGGGAGTGCTGCCATCGACGGGGTTCCGGGCAGCCACGCGCCGGTTCCGCTGATGTTTAACAACATCGCCGGATCGATGTGCGGGGAACTGCTACCGACCGGCAACAATGTCGATCTCATCGACGGCATCGAGTGCACGCTGATCGACAACGGAATGCCGTGCGTGATCATGCGGGCTTCCGATTTCGGCATCACCGGCCAGGAAAGCCGCGACGAGCTGGAAGCAAACACCGATCTCAAGGTACGGCTGGAATACATTCGGCTCAAGGCCGGCCCGATGATGCGGCTCGGAGACGTCAGGGACAAATCGGTGCCCAAGATGACCTTGGTTTCCGAGGCCCGGTCTGGTGGCGCGATCAACACCCGCAGCTTCATTCCCCACCGATGCCACGCCACGATCGGTGTGTTCGCGGCCGTCAGCGTCGCCACAGCCTGCCTGCTCGAGGGATCACCCGCACATGCATTGGCGGTTGTTCCAGAAGATGGCCGTTTCAGCATCGAGCATCCCTCCGGCGCCGCCGAAGTGCTGATCGAGCAGGACGACGATGGCGGCATCAAGGGCGCCGGCACCTTGCGGACGGCGCGAAAGCTCATGGACGGACAGGTCTATTAGAGCCGATCATCTTTAGATGGTGGATTACGCTCCTCCGGGATCGAATGGACCACCATGGGACAAGCCTTGCATCGCAGCTTGCACCATCGAAAGCGGACCTTTCGCGGGCCCGGTTCCGTCATCTTCCTTGCGCCGAACAGGCCTTCTGGATGTAGTCTCGCAACCAGCGATGCGCCGGATCATGGTTGAAACGCCGGTGCCAGACGATCTCATGCGAGATCGGCGCAATTTCCAGCGGTATCGGCATCACCGCCAGATCGTAGTTCTCTGCAAAGTAATCCGCGGTGCGCTTGGTGAAGACGCCGACCTGATCACTTTCACGCAGGAGATGCGGTACCAGGGTGAAGTTGGTCAAGGCCGTCTGCACGTGCCGCGCATGGCCGAAACGGGACAGAATCGCATCAAAGGCCGCATGACGTCCACCGCCAGAGCGGACCACCAGATGCGGATAGGACAGAAGCGACTGGAAATCCGCGGCCCCTTCTGCGCGCAGGATCGGGTGTCCCTTTCGGCACAGACAGACCAGATCCTCGGAAAACGCAACCGAACGCAACATGCTCGTCGGCAGATCATCGAACCATCCAAGGGCAAGATCGATCTCGCCGCTGGCCAGCAGGCGGATCGAAACATCCCGGTCGGATGTTCGCAGATCAAGCCGCATGTTCGGGGCGATCGCATGCACCGTGCGCATGAATGGCAGGAAGACCGGCAGACTCAACCGGTCCGGTGCGCCGATCACGAAATGGGAGGTGTCGGTTGCCAGATCGATTTCGGCATCCGGCCTAAGGCACCGCTCGACCTGTCTGACGATCTGCTCGACCTCGGGAGCCAGGGCCTCCGCCCGCGGGGTCGGCAGAAGACCGGCTCCTTCACGCACAAACAGCGGATCGTCCAGCGCATCCCGCAAGCGCTTGAGCGAATTGGAGATCGCCGACTGGGTTCGGCCCAACCGTTCGCCCGTTCTGGTCACGCTGCGCTCTTGCATCAGCGTGTTGAAGACCAGCAGCAGGTTCATGTCGAAGGTCTTCAGCATCGAAAGCGCACCGAATATCATTTTAGATGATGATATTAAGATATAACAAAAATTTGCCAAATGTACACTGGAATCCTACGGTCATTCTCGTCTTGCGGAGGATGCGAGGCGCCGCGTCGCCCACAGGGGTCACCGGGGAGGAGTTGACATGAAGTACTACCCGCAAGGCCGGTCGGCATGAGCGTTTCCGATGTGAGGGCCGCAGATTACCTGCCCTATTGCGCTGCGCCGAAACACCCTGATTTCCAGGTACCCGAAGGCGCGGTCGATGCGCATTGCCACGTTTTCGGACCGGCATCGCGCTTTCCATTTGCACCCGAGCGCAAGTATACGCCGGTTGACGCCCCCAAGGAGCAACTGTTCCGGTTGCGCGACCATCTCGGTTTTTCACGCAACGTGATTGTCCAGGCCACATGCCACGGCCGCAACAATGACGCTCTCGTCGACGCGCTTGACGCCTCGGATGGACGGGCCCGCGGTGTTGCCGTTATCGGTGCCGACATCACCGACCGGGAACTCGAAACCCTGGATCGGGCCGGTGTGCGCGGCGTGCGGTTCAACTTCCTGAAGCGGCTTGTCGATGACACGCCGCACGAGGTGTTTGAAAAGATCGCGCAAAGAGTTCAGCCGCTCGGCTGGCATGTCGTTGTCTATTTCGAGGCGCAAGACCTTACAACCGTCGCGCCGCTTCTGGGCCGGTTGCCTGGAAGGATTGTCGTCGACCACATGGGACGCCCCGATGTAACCAAGGGTGTCGACGGGCCTGAGTTTGCGCGTTTCATAGAACTCCTGGAGCGCAATCAGCAGATCTGGGTCAAGGTATCCTGTCCGGAGCGGCTCACCGTATCCGGTCCACCCTATGACGATGTCGTGCCCTTCGCCCATCGACTGGTGACAACGTTCCCCGACCGTGTGCTCTGGGGCACCGACTGGCCCCATCCGAACATGGAAACGCACATGCCGGACGACGGGGTTTTGACGGATCTCATTCCGCGCATCGCTCCCACAAAATCGCTGCAGCAGGCCCTGCTTGTCACCAACCCGATGCGGCTCTACTGGCCCGAGGAGGTGCAGCCTTGACCGCCGGTGCACAGGCCTCTTCGTTGAACCGAACCCTTGTCGCTGGCCTGGCGAGCACCATGATCGTCGCCTGCATTCTATGGAACATCAAGGCCCCGACACGTCTGGGGCTGGCGATCCTGCCGCAGCAATACATGGCCTTCCAGCTCGGTATTGCTCTGGCGGTCGCCTATCTGCGTTTCGGGTTCAATGGACAGGACAAGGCGCGGGTTGGCTGGGTGGATGGCGCCATTGCCGCGATCGCCTTTGTCACCCTGATGTATGCTGCCTGGGACTTTGCCTGGCTGCTGCAGGAACAGGCCTACCGGCCCTGGCAGATCACCATGATCGGCACCGTTGTCACTTTGGCCGTTCTGGAAGGCGTACGCCGCCGCGCCGGCTTGATGCTGTTTTCAATCGTCAGCATCTTTCTCCTCTATGCCCTTGTTGCCGACAAGGTGCCCGGTCGGCTGGTCGGCAAGGAACTCAGCCCTGAGCGGCTGGTCCAGTATGCGGGCTTCGATCCCAACGCGGTTTTCTCCACACCGCTGGCAGTCGGCACGATCGTCGTGATGCTCTTTGTGTTCTTCGGCCAGTTGCTCTTCGCGGCGGGGGGCGGAAATTTTTTCACCGACCTGGCGATGGCTGCTACCGGGCGGACGCGCGGCGGAAGCGCCAAGATCTCTGTCGTCGGCTCGGCGCTGTTCGGCTCGATCTCCGGCTCCGCCGTCGCCAATGTCGTCACGACCGGCGTCGTCACCATACCGCTGATGAACCGTGGCGGCTATTCCAAGCGGGACGCCGGCGCGATCGAGGCCGTCGCCTCCACCGGCGGTCAGCTGACCCCGCCGATCATGGGGGCCGCCGCGTTCCTGATGGCCGAGTTTCTAGACATCCCCTATCTGGCTGTGGCAGGTGCTGCGCTGCTGCCGGCCGCACTCTACTATCTCGCGGTTTTCACCCAGGTGGATCTGATAGCCGCGCGGGACAATATCTCGTCTGCCGATACCGACGGGCTGACCCCGGTCCAAGTGCTGCGCGAAGGCTGGCATTTCATCCTGCCTTTCGCCGTATTGCTGCTGGCATTGTTCGTCTGGCGAATGGATCCCGAGGAGTCCGCGCTGCTCTCCTCCGTCGCGATTGTCGGCGTCGGTTTCCTGCGGGGTTATCGCGGCGAGCGGCTCACACTGCGCACGCTGGGTCGGGTCTTTGTCGACACCGGTATCGCCATGATCAACCTGATCCTCGTCGTTGCCGCCGCAGGCTTCGTCATCGGGGTTCTCAACATCACCGGCCTCGGCTTTGCGCTGACCCTGGTTCTTGTCGACACGGTGGGGTCCAATCTGAGCCTGCTGCTGCTCGCATCGGCAGCGATCTGCATCATACTCGGTATGGGCATGCCGACCTCGGGGGTCTACGTGCTTTTGGCCGCGCTGGTCGCACCTTCTCTGGTCCAGGCCGGAATTACGCCGATGGCCGCGCATCTGTTCATTCTGTATTTCGGGATGCTGTCGATGATCACGCCGCCGGTCGCGCTGGCTGCATTCGCGGCGGCGACGATTACCAGGGACGACCCGCTTCTGACCGGCGTTGCCTCGATGCGCATCGGCTGGGCGGCCTTCATCATCCCTTTCCTGTTTGTGGCCACGCCGGAACTGCTGATGGAGGGGAACACGACACGGATGGGGCTGATGATGGTGCTTTCCGTCATCGGCATCATCGCCGTCACGAGCGGGATCGTCGGCTACTGGAGCGGGCCATTGAACCTGCCGTTGCGCGGGCTTGTTGTGGTGCTCGGTCTCTGCACCCTGCCACTCGGCTTCCTGCCGGCCGGCGACATCTTTCACGAAATAGCAGCCGGGCTCTGTCTCGTCCTTGCCCTGCTGCTCGCCCTGCGGGGCAGGTTCCATCATGAAAACACCAAGGGAGGAATTCACTCATGACAAAGTGCGTTAGCCTAATTGCCGCAGGCGCCATCAGTATCGGCCTTGCCAATGCTGCCAGCGCACAGGTGGTGACCATCGCCTCGGGCGCACAGGGCACACTGGCCTACAACACCGGACAGGCGGTTGCCAAGGTTGCCAATGACGCTGGAATCACCGGCCGCACCCAGCCTCTCGTCGGCTATCTGCCGTTGATCAGCAATGGCGAGGTCGACTTCGGCTTCTCAAACCTCATCGAAACGGAATACGCGGTCACCGGGACCGGGAATTACGACCGGGCCAGCCCCGACATTCAACTTGTCGGCACCATGTTCAACCTGGTCACTGGCATGATGGCGCCTTGTGATCTTGGGCTCGCCACCATCGCCGATGTCAAGGCACGGGCCGCCGATCTGCGGATTGCGTCGGAATACACGTCCTCGACGATCATCAAGTTCTACATCGCCGGTGGGCTGGCCAATGGCGGGATGACCTACGACGACTTCCAGCAGGTTCCCGTGGCGAGTTTCGTCGCCGGCATTGATGCGCTGGGCGACGGGCTCGTCGACATCGCCCTTGTGTCGCTCAATGCGGGCGCGGGTCAACAGGCTTCGGTCAAGCTGCAGGACCGGGGCGGGCTGTGCTACATCTCGCAGGATTCATCCGATGCGGGCGTGGCGGCATTCAAGGAGTACCTGCCCGCGGGCAACCTCGTGCCCCGCGAGCAGAACGACAAGGTCAACGGGTTGCAGGATCATGCTGCCAACCTGATGAGCATTCCCTGGGTGCTGATGACAAACAACAAGGTCGACGAAGATCTTGTCTACAAGCTGACCAAGGCGATTGCCGAGAACAAGGAAGCCTTGAAGGCATCGTTTGGCGCCTTTGGGGGCTTTGACCCAAAGACGATGGCGCCAGCGTCTTCCGTGCCCTATCACGCCGGCGCCCTGCGCTATTTTGCGGAAGCCGGTATTGCTGTTGGCGAATGACACCGTGGTATGCGCCCTCTCTTGCGAGGGGGCGCAAATTCTTGAGAAGGACCGACTTATGATGATGCAAATAGAGGCTGCCGACGGCCATAGTCTGGAGTGCTGGATCGAACCCGCCAAAGGCGAACGCAAGGGAGGGATCGTCATCCTCCAGGAGATCTTCGGCGTGACCGACCAGCTCAAGGGGGTGGCCGCCACCTATGCCGAGCTCGGCTATGAAGTGGCGATCCCGGCATTGTTCGACCGCCAGGAACGTGGTGTCGTCGTGCCCTTTGACAAGGGCCCGAAGGGACGCGATCTGATGCTGGCCGCCAAACTCGACGAGACGATGGTGGACGTCGCCGCAGCCGTCGCCGCGCTCGCGAAAAATGGCGGCAAGGTCGGCGTGATAGGCTTTTGCTGGGGCGGCGGCCTGGCGATCCGAGCGGCACAAACGCTCGATATCGCCGCTGCGGTCGCCTTCTATGGCACCCGGCTGCCGCAATACCTGGATCGTCCGCTCAAGGCGCCCATGCAGGGCCACTGGGGTACGCAAGACGATCACGTCCCCGCCGAGATGCTGGCCGAGGCCCAGGCCTACCTGCCCCAGATGGAGGTCCATACCTACACCGCAGGGCATGCTTTCGCCAATGACGCGCGCCCATCCTACGTTCCTGACGTGGCACAGAAAGCCCACGCCCGAACCCAGAGCTTCCTGCAGACACACATCGCTTAAGCACGGTATGAAGCTTGGCAGAACCATGCGTTTGCTCGACGCGTGGTTGAACCATGCACAGAAACGGCTGTGCCGGATGTACAGACACCGGCACAGCGCACGCGCCAGAGACTTCGGTGTTTCCCTGCCACGAACCGCGTGCCATACTTTTCATGACCTGCCATGGGCCAAGTACACTCGAATCCGGCAACCTCCACGCTGTACAGCTCCTCCTCGGTCACACAAATCGCAAAGTACTTTACGCTGTCTTGGTCTGGATCATGAGAACACCCGCGTGATGTCGGAGAGCCAACTCGGTTTGTCCCAAGAACCAGCTGGCGTTTGAAATCATTCGCTCCGGCAGTAGAGCGGATCAATGACCGTGTCAGCGACAGAGATCACCGATTTCGTAGCGAAGAGTATCCGTTTCTGGGATGCTACCCGGCGGATCGCTATGACCGAATTGGGCGCGCAAAGCGACCGTTCTGAAAGCGATGGGCGCCCCTGCGATCTACGCTCTGCAACGTCTCCAAAATCCCGCTCGACTTCGCAGTTAAAGCAAGCATTCCTGTTGTCGGGTTGGCGAATGGGTGTCGCTGCTGATCCTGCCCGCAGAGCGGGCTTCACTCAGTGCAGGGACGGGATCATCCGGCCCTGGAACCTCAGTGGAGAACAAGATGAATATCCAGATAATCGCGGATTGCGCAGACCAGAATGCACTCCCTGATGCAGCGTCGGGTAGTGGTCCAAAGGCCAGGCGCCGGATCCGGTCATCGAAGTCAAGCAAGCCACCGGCGAAGACCAAGCAAGATCAGCTAGTCGCCCTGCTGTCGAAACCGAATGGCGTTCGAGTCACGGTGATTTCGCAACGGCTGGGATGGCAGGCCCATACGGTGCGGGCAGCGATCTCGGGTCTGCGAAAGCGGGGAAATGAGATCGTGACGTCGAAGTCCCCAAAGACCGGCGAGATGGTCTACGCGATCAATACAGGCGCCACGGCGAGTGGCTCTGCTGCGACTGAGGCATCGTCATGAACCGGATGGTGAGGGCAGGGGAGGTCCTGGATGTCGCCTGCTTTGAAGCGATGTC